>CALKMT010000124.1 GCA_938091715.1 uncultured Litorivicinus sp. | reverse complement strand
ATCATCCAAGCGTCCGTGGCAATCCGCACCGGTCAGTGAAAACCAGCCGTCCGCCAGAAACCGAGCCCGAAACCCACCGCCAATTAACTCAATCGATGGCTGATGCCCGGTGTGTCCCAGGCACCATTGCACCCACTGATGCGCCCGCATGTCCCAGGCGCCGGCGTTACCAATGCCAATGCCGGCAAAGCCAAAGCGACCCTGGTCTTGAATACTATGCAAGGGGCTGGTTTGCAGGATCTCAATCATCAGACCAGGCCTCGAATTCGGCCAATGAAATGGGCACGAACTGAACCTGCGCGCCGACGTGGAACATGGTCCCGGGTGCGGGGTGATAGTCAATCAGCGATACCGGTGTGCGCCCAAGAATGTGCCAGCCCCCGGGTGTTTCGGTTGGATAGATCACCGATTGCTGCTCGGCAATGGCCACGCTGCCCGCGGGAATGCGAGTCCGGGGCGTTGATTTGCGCGGCAAGCGTAAGCGCGCGTCGATCGCCCCCAGGTAACCAAATCCTGGGGCAAACCCCATGGCCAATACCTCTAGGGGTTGCGAGTGATGACGCTGGATGACTTGCTCGATGTTCAAGCCGGTCTGCTGTGCGACCTCGGCCAAGTCCAGGCCAAAGCTCGGGTCATAACAGACCGGGACGCGAATCACGGAGCTCGATGTTGGCTGTGCTTGGGCCTTGATCAGGCGGCAATCCTGCTCGATCTGGGCGATATCACTCTGGATATCAACCATTACCAAGACCTGGCCAAAGCCTGCGGATACCTCACGCAGCCAGAGGGGCGCTGCCTGGGCCAGGCCGGCAGCCCATTGACTGGCCGCGGCCGGGCTTGAAAAGGTGACTTGAAAGCTGTCCTCGTTCAACCAGATCAGCGTCATCAGGGCGCCTTGGCGTTGGGGAAAAATAACGTCTGGCCGTCAATCTGATAGGCGCCAATGGCCGCTTGGCCCCGTGCCGAGGTAAACCAGTCGACCACGGTTTTGGCTTGTTCCGCGTAGGTGTGTGGGCATTTTTCTGGGTTGACGGGAATAATGCCGTATTGATTGAACAGTTCTGGATCCCCTTCAAACAGGATCCGATGGTCCTTTTTGCGACCGTGGCGCAGCCAGGTGGCGCGATCGGTCAGGGTATAGGCCTGTAACTCGACGCTGGTGTTCAACGTCGCGCCCATGCCGCTGCCGGTTTCCAAATACCAATCGCCCGAGTCGGGCCAGGGGCTGACGGCCGAGCCGCGCCACAACTGGCGCTCTTTCTTGTGCGTGCCCGAATCGTCCCCTCGGGACACGAAAATACTGCCGGTGCGGCCGATACGCTCGAGCGCATTGACAGCGCTGCTGGCCTGTTGGATGCCCGCCGGATCAGCGGGCGGGCCGACCAGGATAAAGTCGTTGAACATAAGGTTCTGGCGATACAAGCCAAAGCCCCGGGCGACAAAGGATTCCTCGGCGGATTTGGCATGCACCAGCAGGATGTCCCCATCGCAGCGACGGGCGTTGCTGATGGCTTGGCCGGTGCCGACGGCGACCACGTGCACCGTGATTCCGGTGTCCGCCTGCAGTTTGGGCAAGACAAAATCGTACAACCCGCTGTTTTTCGTCGAGGTGGTGGACTGTATGATCAGCTGGCCCGCATGACTGGCCAGCGTCAGCAGGCTCAGTAGGCTGGTTAAAATGATGGCTTGCATCGGCATATTGTTCACCAAAGTCTGCTGTTAGGGTAGTTAAGCGAAACAATTGGGCGCTGAGTATTTGCCCCACCCTAGCCGTCAGGTTCAGAGTTTTAACGGTTTAAGATTCAGAGTTAGACGTAACTCACCCAGAACAAAAGGAACGACCCGTGTTTTTATCCTGTGGCGATGCGCTGTATGACGTATTCCAAACCGATCACCCGACCTCCAGTCAGGTGCAGTTATCCGCACACATTGGCGGCAGTCCGCTGAATGTTGCATTGGGGCTGGCCCGTTTGGGCAACCCGGTGGAGTATCTGACGGCTAACTCTCGCGATGCATTGGGGCAAAAGCTGCAGGCGTTTATGCACGCAGAACAGATTGGCACCCAACACGTGGTGCGTACCGATCGCAACACCAGCCTGGCCATGGTGTCGCTGAACCAGGACGGTCATCCTTCCTATGCGTTCTATATCGAGGGCAGTGCGGATGTGTCGCTGACGGCCCAGGATTTACCTGACTCGGCACCGTTTGCAGCGATCAGTCTTGGCTCGTACTCGACCGTGGTGAATCCAATCGCCGACAGCCTAAAGGCGCTGGTCCAGCGCGCCGCACCGGATACGGTCATTGCTTATGATCCCAATGTTCGACCCTCGATCGAGCCAAACCGTCAGGTCTGGTGGGACACGTTCAACGCCATTGCGCCGCACGCGGATCTAATCAAATTGTCCGACGAGGACATCGAATTTCTAAGCCCAGGGGCCAGCATCGCCGACTTCGCCCGGGATGCCCTTGCACTGGGCGCCGCCTGGGTGATCGTGACCCAAGGGCCGAATGGCGCCATCGCCTTTGGCCCCCAGGGCCAGATCGAAGTCCCCGGACGCCAGGTTCAGGTTGTCGATACCGTTGGGGCCGGTGATACCTTTCAGGCGGCCATGTTGGATGCGCTGAATCGTCAGGGCGCCCTTAGCAAATCGGGCGTCGCCCAGGCCGATATGCAGCAGGTCTTGCAATGGGCCATTGCGGCCGCGGCGGTGACCTGCAGTCGCCAGGGTGCAGATCTGCCCAGCTTTGATGACGTTCAGGAGCAGTTCTCATGACTCAGCGTTCTGATTTAGCCGCCGCTCTAAAGGACCAGTCCTTAGCGGCGCTGATGAATCCCCAGCGCAGCCAGGAATTGACCCTGCAGGCTGGGCCCTGGCGCGTCGATCTGAGCAAGCATTTTTTAACGCCCGAGGTTATTCAGGCCTTTACAGACTGGGCCGCCGAGCGCCAACTGGATGACGCCATCCAGCAACTGTTCGCGGGTGCTCCGCTGAACTTGACCGAGGGACGCGCGGTCATGCACATGGCCCTGCGCGGCACGCCTGACGATGCTTATCAGGCAGATGGCCAGGGGATCATGGACGATGTGTTGACCGAGCGGGAACGTTGCCTGGCATTTGCCGAGCGGGTGCGCGGCGGCCAGCACACGGGCGCCACCGGCAAACCTATCAAGCGGGTGATCAACATTGGCATCGGCGGTTCGGATTTAGGACCGCGGATGGCGGTTCAAGCCCTGGCCCCGGATCACGACGGCCCGGAACTTAAGTTCGTGGCCAACGTCGACCCTAGCGACTTGCACCACGCCCTGGCCGGGGCGGATCCAGAAACCACACTGATCATTGTCGCCTCGAAAACCTTTACCACCATTGAAACGCTGACCAATGCCCGGGTGGCCCGGGAGTGGTTGGTGTCGGCCTTGGGTGAAGCGGCGGTGGGTGCGCATTTCGTCGCGCTGTCCACCGCGTTGGATCGAGTCGCCGAGTTTGGCATCCCTGCCGAGCAGACCTTCGGATTCTGGGATTGGGTCGGCGGTCGCTACAGCCTGTGGAGCGCGATTGGCTTGCCGATCATGTTGGCGATCGGACGGGATGCGTTTGAACAGTTCCTGGCCGGCGCCCGGGACATGGATCAACACTTCCAGACGGCGCCGCTTGCGCAAAACGTGCCCATGCTGATGGGGCTGTTGTATGCCTGGTATCGCCAAGATTGGCACAAGGGCAGCGTCGCGGTGATTCCTTACGATCAGCACCTAAGCGAGTTGCCGGCCTATTTGCAGCAGGCCGACATGGAGAGCTTGGGCAAGCGAGTTACCCGCCAGGGCGCAGCCATCGAGCATGCCACCGGTGCGGTGGTGTGGGGCGAGCCGGGCACCAACGGCCAGCATGCGTTCTTTCAGTTATTGCACCAGGGCAGCGATTGGATTCCGGTGGAGTTCATTTTATCGGCTCGGCCGCGGTTGGGCGCCCAAGCCCAGCACGATTTGCTGGTGGCCAACGCAGTGGCCCAGGCCGAGGCGTTGCTGGTCGGCAAGGACACCGAGACCGCACGGGCCGAAAAATCCGGCCCCAACGGCTTGGATCTGGGCTTGCACAGGACTTTCCCGGGCTCGCGTCCCAGCACTTTGATGATGACCGAGCGTATGACCCCTAGGGCTTTGGGCGCCTTGATCGCTCTGCACGAGCACCGAATCTTTGTGCAGGGCTGGTTGTGGAACCTAAACGCCTACGACCAGTGGGGTGTCGAGCTGGGCAAAGAGTTGGCCCTAAGCGCCGCCGAGGCATTGGCCTCGGGCAATACCCAGGGCAAGGATGCCTCGACCGCCGCGGCTATTGACTGGTTGCGCTCGAATCGCGGTTAAGTCGATCCAGGGGCGCGGCGATCCAGGTCGCCAGCCCCAGCATCAAGGCTGAAATTAGCAAGCATTCCACCAGCCCATAGACCTGATAGACATAGCCCGACAGCAAGGTGCCGATCAGGCGTCCCATGGCGTTGGCCATGTAATAAAAGCCCACATCCAGCGACACCCCGTCCTGTCGCGCATAGTGCACGATCAGATAACTATGCACGGATGAGTTCAGCGCAAACAGCACGCCAAACACCACCAGGCCTGCGATCAGGGTGAGCGGCAGCGACAGCGAGTAATACACGCACAGCGCGATGACCACCGGCATGGCGATCAAGGGCAGCCCCAGGGCGAACAGGCGCGGTTGCCCGCGGATCAATTTCGGCGCAAATCCCTGCACGGCTCCATAACCAATCACCCAACTGGCCATCAGGGTGCCGGTCTGCCAGTGCTCCCAGTTCAGGGATTCGGCCAAAAACACCGGCAGGGCGACCACGAACCAGACATCCCGGGCGCCAAACAAAAAAGTGCGTGCGGCGGACAGCCGGTTAATCAGTGGATCGCTGGAAAATACTTCGCTGAACTTGGGCTTGGCACTGGCCTTGCCCATGGCGTTGGGCAGGGTGATTAGGCTGAAAACCCAGACCAGGGTCAGCAGGCCCGCCATGCCCGCAATGGTTGCTTGAAACCCAAACAGCGCCAGCGACCCTGCGCCCAGGAAAAACCCTAGGCCTTTTAGGGCATTTTTTGAGCCGGTCAGCGCGGCGACCCATTTAAACAGAGTGCCGTCCACCACCAGCCCCTTGATCGAGGACTTGGCGCTCATTTTGTTTAGGTCTTTGGCAATACCCGACAGGGCCTGGGCCATCATGACCCAGATCACGGTCAGCCACTCGGCGGGCACCAGCAACATGCCCAAGGCCACAATCTGCAAGGCCAAGCCGATGTTCATGGTGCGATTCAAGCCGACGCGGGCGCCCAGCCATCCCCCGACCAGATTGGTCACCACCCCAAAGAACTCGTAAAACAAGAACATCAGGGCGATGTCCAGAGCGCCATACCCCAGGCTGTAGAAGTGCAGGACCACCAGCATACGCAGGGCCCCATCCGTCAGCGTAAAGGCCCAGTAATTACCAGTAACCAGCAGGTATTGGCGGATCTCAGGCCGCATGAATAACTTTCATGCCCAACTCGACCAATCGGTTGGAATAGCCCCATTCGTTGTCATACCAGGCGTAGATTTTCACCTGGGTGCCGTTGACCACCATGGTCATCGGCGCATCGACAATGCTCGAGCGGGAATCGGTGCGATAATCGATGGACACCAAGGGGCGTTCTTCATAGCCCAAAATGTCTTTCAGCGGGCCTGCAGCCGCGGCGGCCAACAGCGCATTGACCTCCTCGGCGGTGGTGGCGCGCTCGACCTCGAATACGCAATCGGTCAGCGAGGCATTGGCCAGGGGCACTCGAACCGCGTGGCCGTTTAACTTGCCGGTCAACTCGGGAAAGATCTGGGTAATGGCCTTGGCCGATCCGGTGGTGGTCGGGATCAGGCTCATGGCGCTGGCCCGGGCCCGTCGCAGGTCCTTGTGCGGTTGATCCAGGATGCTCTGGGTGTTGGTGATGTCGTGGATGGTGGTGATCGAACCGTGCGCGATGCCCAAGGACTCATGAATCACCTTGACCACTGGGGCCAGGCAGTTGGTGGTGCAGGACGCGGCGGT
>CALKMT010000123.1 GCA_938091715.1 uncultured Litorivicinus sp. | reverse complement strand
AATAAGGATAAACCGATGTTCCGATCCATTCGTATTTCGGATTACATGACCACCAATCTAATCACGATTTCCTCTGACGCCGACTTGCTGTCTGCGGTTGATCGCCTGATCGAGCACGGCATTTCAGGTATGCCGGTGATGGATGCAGGAAAACTGGTCGGCATGGTGTCTGAGCATGATTGTCTGAGTGGGATTTTAAAGGGCACCTATCAAGGCGAAGTTGGCGGTCGAGTATCGGAGGTGATGAGCCGCACAGTCGACACACTTCGCAACGACACCGATGTGGTCGAGGCCGCTGAGACCTTTATGCGTTTGGGCCGTCGTCGTCTCCCGGTGGTCGATGCCCAAGGCTCGCTGGTGGGCCAGATCAGCCGGTGTGACATTTTACGCGCGGTTCGTGCCTACGAGATTCCTGAGCACGCCTGATTTTAGGTCGGTTTAAATACCGCCTGGGCGGCCGTCACGGGGGAAACCTGGCCTTGCAAGACTGCCTCGCGTTGGCGTAACCAGTCCTCGCGCAGGGTGCCGTGGATGGCCTGCTGCCACAGCTGGTCCTTGACCAGCCGCTCAAACCACGACAGGTTTTGGCGGGTGCGTTTGGCCGGGATCTCTTTGGCACCGGCCAGTCGGTACTGCTGTAACAATCCTTCCAAGGCCTCCAGGCCATCGGTTTTCAGCGCGCTGACGCTGAGCACTTCCGGTGACCAGAAACCATTGTGGGTCAGCAGGTTCAGGGCGTTTTGATAATGCCGGCGGCTGAACTCGGCCAACTGTTTGGCTTCACCGTCCGCCTTGTTGACCACGATCAAATCGGCCAGCTCTAAAATACCTTTTTTGATTCCCTGCAACTCGTCCCCCGCCCCGGGCTGCATCAGAACCATAAAGGCATCGGTCATGTTGGCCACTTCGTGCTCGCTTTGTCCGACCCCGACGGTTTCAATCCAGATCTGATCGTAACCCGCCGCCTCGCACAACAGGATGGCCTCGCGGGTACGCTGTGCCACGCCGCCCAGGCTGTCGCCCGCTGGGGATGGACGAATGTACGCGCCCTCGGTGCGACTCAGTTGCTCCATACGGGTTTTATCGCCCAGGATCGAGCCGCCATTAACCGGTGAGGAAGGATCAACCGCCAACACCGCAATCTTTTGGCCTTGCTCGATCGCACGGAGCCCAAAACTTTCGATAAAGGTCGATTTTCCGACCCCAGGCACGCCAGAAATGCCCAGCCGAAAGGCCTGGCCGGTCCAGGGCATGATCTCGGCCAGCAGTGCATCCGCCGCAGGGCGGTGCTCTGGGTTGTGGCTTTCGACCAGGGTGATGGCCTTGGCCAAGGCCCGGCGCTGGCCCTGGCGCAGGGCCTGGACGTCAATCCGGTGCATGGGTCTTGGCAATGGACTCAATGACTTGGGCGGCACACTGTGGAATGGGAGTTCCAGGACCAAAAATTGCCGCCACGCCTTGGTCGTACAGGGCCTGATAATCCTGGCGCGGGATGACGCCGCCTGCGAATACCACGATGTCATCGGCGCCTTCGGCTTTCAGGGCGGCGATTAATTCGGGCACCAGGGTCAGGTGGCCCGCGGCCAATGAGCTGACGCCAACGGCATGCACGTCGTTCTCGACGGCCTGACGCGCCACTTCCTCGGGGGTTGAAAACATGGGTGACAGGTCAACATCAAAGCCAACATCGGCAAAGGCGGTGGCGACGACCTTGGCGCCGCGGTCGTGGCCGTCCTGTCCCATTTTGGCCACCAACACCCGGGGCCGGCGTCCGGCAGTGGTGCTAAAGGCTTCGATCTTCTGCCCGATGTCCATCCAGGTTTCGTCCTTTTCATAGTGACTGCCGTACACGCCGGATACGCTGCGGTGTTCCGCTTTGTAACGATCAAAGTGGACTTCCATGGCGTCGGACACTTCACCCACGGTGGCCCGGGCGCGAATGGCCTCAATCGCCAAGGCTAACAGGTTGCCGGTTTGTCCGCCGGCGACCTCGGTGATGCGTTGCAGTGCTTGCGTAACCTGCGGTTCGTCACGTTCGGCGCGCAGTTTTTCAAGTTGGGCAATCTGAGCATCGCGCACTGCTTCGTTGTCGATCTGCAGAACGTCGACCTCGTCTTCGGTCGCCAGCTTGTATTTGTTCACGCCAACAATCACATCTTCGCCGCGGTCAATTCGAGCCTGCTTGTGAGTCGCGGATTCTTCGATCCGTAACTTGGGCAGTCCTGCGTCGATGGCCTTGGCCATACCGCCTTGGTCCTCGACTTCTTGGATCAGTTGGCGAGCGCGATCCGCCAGATCCCGGGTCAAGGATTCCATCATGTAGCTGCCGCCCCAGGGGTCGACCACCTGCGTGATGCCGGTTTCTTCTTGCAGGATCAACTGGGTGTTACGGGCGATGCGCGCGCTGAACTCGGTCGGCAGGGCGATCGCCTCGTCAAAGCTGTTGGTATGCAGGGATTGAGTGCCGCCAAACACCGAGGCCATGGCCTCGACGGTGGTGCGCACCACGTTGTGATAGGGGTCTTGCTCGGTCAGTGACCAGCCGCTGGTTTGGCAGTGAGTCCGCAGCATCAACGACTTGGGATTGCTGGGCTTGAACTCGCTGACGATTTCTTGCCACAACAAACGGGCGGCGCGTAATTTGGCAATCTCCATGTAAAAGTTCATGCCGATACCAAAGAAAAACGACAGCCGAGGCGCAAAGGCATCGATGTCCAATCCGGCGGCCAGAGCCGTGCGGATGTACTCCTTGCCATCGGCCAGGGTATAGGCCAGCTCCAACGCGGCATCGGCGCCGGCTTCTTGGATGTGGTACCCCGAGATACTGATGGTGTTGAACTTGGGCATGTGTTGCGAGCAATACGCAATGATGTCGCCAATAATCCGCATGCTCGGTGCCGGCGGATAAATGTAGGTGTTGCGCACCATGAATTCTTTCAGGATGTCGTTTTGGATCGTGCCGGACAACTGATCCTGGCGCACGCCCTGTTCTTCGGCGGCCACAATGTAGCCGGCCAAGACCGGCAATACCGCGCCGTTCATGGTCATCGAGACCGATACCTTGTCCAGCGGAATGCCATCGAACAGAGTTTTCATATCCAACACACTGTCGATCGCCACGCCGGCTTTGCCGACGTCCCCCTTGACCCGCGGGTGATCCGAGTCGTAACCCCGGTGGGTCGCCAGATCAAAGGCCACCGAGACACCCTGACCACCAGCGGCCAGCGCCTTGCGGTAAAACGCATTCGACGCCTGTGCGGTACTGAACCCGGCGTACTGACGGATGGTCCAGGGCCGGCCGGAATACATCGTGGCTTTGACCCCGCGCACATAGGGCGCAAAGCCGGGCAGGCTGTCCTTGAATGCGACGTCCTGAACATCGTCGGCGGTGTACAACTGCTTTAACAGAATGCCCTCGGGGGTCATCCACGACATCTCGTCCGGGGTCAGGCCTTTGGTTTCTTTGTTGACCAGATTGGACCAGTCATTTAGATCAGCCATGCTGGTCTCCTTTTAAGAGGGTTAAGCAGTCCGTGGTCCAGGCTTGACGGGCCCTGGCCTGGGCCACGGGATCCACAGACTCAACGGTTTCGGTCGGGGTGACTTTGAACAAGGGCTGACCTTTTTTGACCACGGTCGCGTCGCCCTCGACCAGTACTTCATCGATGGTGCAGGCAAACTCGGCGCGCACCAAGTTGAACATCTTCATGACCTCGACGATGTACAGCGGATCGCCGGGCCGTACAGTCTGCCCGGGACTGACCAAGGGCGGGTCACCCGGCGACTGTTGGGCATAGAACATACCGCCACTGGCCGCGACAATTTCGTCAGCGTTTTGTACCGGTGGGGGCGCTAGCTCCAGGGTGGCGATTTTCTGGTTGTCTGAATCGGTCAAGAAGTCAGGAATATGAATGTCCAAATTCGGCTCAACCGCCAAGACCTCAAATTCGACTTCATCGGCGCAGATCGGCAACAGGCGCAACAGATCCATGCCGGCTTGGAAATCGGCATGGGCCGCACGCACCGCCGACCAATCCTCGATCGCGGGATGGCTAGCGGACTCGATAGCGGTCTGCAACGAAGGCCAGTCCTGAATGTCTAAGCGGGCAGACAGCTCGGCATAGAAGGCCAAACCCTCGTCCAATATGGCTTGATCCTGTGACCAGATTTGCTTGGCGGCGGGGCTCGCCGGATCCCTGTCCATGTTCAAGAAGTGATACAGCTGAGCCAGCAATTCCAGTGGGTTGATGGCGAATTGCCAGGTGTCTTGGTCGTCGCGCTCAAACGCCGCATCGGCATAACTGATCCAGCCGGACAGCAGGTGAGGCTCGGCCAGCAACACATCCAGCGGACGCACCACCAGGGTCTTTTTCAGGTTACTCAGCTCTGGATCCTGGCCGGTCTCTTGGGCCCAGGCAAAGTTCAAGTCCAATTGCCGGGCGACCTTGGCCAGCAAACCCACGGCGGTTAGGTAGGGCTGGATAAAGGCCGTCGTGGTCTTGGCATGGACATCCCGGGCCAAGAACCAATGCACCAGCCCGTAATGAAAGTTCAAGTTGGTTGCCAGGTCCGAGCCTTCAATACGCGTGCGACGAATGACCTCGGCCATCGCTTCAAAGGAGCGCTGGCGGTCTGGGCCCGTGGTCAACAACAGGGCGATGTTCGAGTCATAGGCACCGGCCAGGGCGTAGCGCACAAATGAGCCGGTGTCGGGGTTACGTTTGCTGATGCCCTGGTCGTCGCGAATTTCCCCGGGCAGGGCGGATGACCAGAACTGGATCAGTCCGCCAGCGTGGGGCTGTAACGCATCGTTGGTGGCGTTCAGGCGAACCTCGACACTGGCGCTCTCGCGCACGACGCGGGTCGGCTTGGGCAAGCGCGGGCCGTGTACCGCCAGCAACACCATGGCCTCGACCAAGCTGTTGACCACAAAGGCGACCGCGGGCTGGTCGGGGTTTTCAAACTTCAGGCCGTAACACAGCTCGGATACGCGGTGCTCGACCTGAATCCGGGTGTTCATTTCCATGAAATAGTGACGATCGTCGTCCACGATGCACTCAAAGGTACTGACGCTGTCCAGCCCAACCGCACTGCCAAAGCGAGTGGCTTGGTCTTCCATGCTGTTCAACAGTGCCAGATCTTGCTCCAGCGGGGCCCGGCGATCGGCGTCGTCCTCGGCGTCAATTGCCGCTTGCAACATCTCCACCGAGGTCGAAATTTCGAGCAGTTTCTGCTCGTGCATCTGTGCAGAGCAGTCCCGGCCGCCCAGAGTCAGGCACCAGTCGCCATTACCGATAACCTGAATTTCTTGGTGGCGAGTGGTCTCGATGTTGAGCTCCAACAGGACGTTCTTGTTGTCGCCCACGCCGGTCGCTTTGACCTCGGCCAGCACCTGCTTTACCAATTCGGCGGTCGGTTCGGCTGCGGCCTTGGCATCGCCGCCGAGGTCTTTTGGACTGGGCAAAATGCGTTGGCCTTTGCCGCCACCACCGCCGATCGCTTTGATACGAATGCGGTTGTTGGGGTATTCGGCATACAAGGCTTCGACTTCAACCTGGGCCTGTTGAGCGATCTGGTCGATCGAGATCAGATCCAACCCCCGGGCATAGCTTTGGGTCAGCAAGTCCTCGGCTTGTTCTTCGGGAGTCGCGCCGTTCAGGGTCAGGCCGTGTTTTTGGGCCAGGGTTTCAAGCGAACCCAACGCCAAGACCGTGCGGGTGGTCAGGTTATCGACCCCGGGCGTCACGGACACGCCAGCGTTCAATGCCGTGCGCTTGGCTTCGTCTTTCATACCAGCCTGGCGAACGGTGCGCGAGCATGGGCCGACAAAGTTTAGGCCGGCGGCTTCGATGGCGCTTACCAAGGCCTCATCCTCGGCCATAAATCCATAGCCCGCAAAAATCCCGTCGTAGCCATTGGTGTGGGCGATGTCGATGATCTGTTGAATGCGAGCGTCGCGCTCGGCTTTGTCAGCGCCGGTGTAGTCGGGAACCCGGTGCACTCGGTCGTTGCGGGCAATTTGGCGCAATTCCGGCGCCAGGGCGTTCTTGTAGGTCACCGAGTCCTTTTCAGACAACAAGATGCCGTACTGGGCGCCCATTTCATCAAGGGTGTCCATGACCTCTTTGCGGATCGGGCCGCGGCAGATGATCAGGACTTTGAAACCTTCAACGCTGAACTGTTGGGCCCAGGCTGACGGATGAGTGGCCAAGCGACGGGTTTGATGGATTAGCGGATTTAAACTCATAACAACCTCAGTGGAATTCGCGCTGGACGCCAGACATCGGCGTGGGCTGGTAGTGGCTCAGGAAGCGCTGCATCTCGCTTCCGATGACGTGGCGTAGGTCTTTGGGCATGACCAATTGGCTGATCGATCCCAAGCTCAAGGCCTCGTTGGGGTTCATCAGCTCGCCTTCGTAACGTGCGTTCAACTGGGCATCCACTGCGGCCAGGTGCTGGGCCGCGGCCTGCTCAGCCTGAGCTGCGGCTTGATCGGCTTCCACGCCCTCGCTCAACAGACGTTGTAATTCGCTGGCTTTTAACTGAGCCGCCTCACGCTGTGCCGCTTTGATTTCGTCTTTGTAGACGAAACTTTTGCCTGCAGGTCCCATGACCGCCAGCCGGGTGGTCGGCAGTGCAAAGACGCGATCCGCACCCAACTTGTAGTTGTTGAAACTGGCGTAAGCGCCGCCAAAGGCGTTACGTACGATCAGCAAAAAGCGCGGGGTACGCAGGTCAATGATGGCATCCAACATCGCGCGCCCGGCCTGGACCACGCCGCCGTGCTCTTGCTCGGTGCCGGGCTTAAAGCCGGTGGTGTCCTCGATGAACAACATCGGAATGTTGTACAGGTTACAGAATCGAATGAAGCGGGCATTTTTGTAAGCGGCCTCGATATCAATTTGGCCTGACGCCACGGCCGAGTTGTTGGCCACAAAACCGACCACTTGGCCGCCCATGCGACCCAAGGCGCACAGGGTGTTCTCGGCCCGATCGGGCTGGATCTCTAAATAGTCGCCATGATCGCAGAGCTGCTGGACCAAAATGCCAATCTCTAGCGGCGTGTTAAACCCGCTGGGCCCGTTGAAGGCCTTTTTGAACAGGATGTCGGCTTCCCAGGTGGGTCGGTCGATCGGGTCGCTGGTGCGCTGAACCGGGGCCAGCTCGCCATGGTGTCCTGGCAAGTACCGCAGCAGGCGGCGGACTTTTCGGATTGCGGCAACTTCGTCCTCGACAATAAAGTCGGTCACGCCGGTGTGTGCGTGGACCTGCGGCCCACCCAGCTCATCCGCCGTGACGTCCTCGCCCAGCACCGATTTCACAACACCGGGGCCGGTCAGACCAAAGAACGTGTTGCGCGGTTGGATGATAAAGCTGCCCTGGCGCGGCAGGTACGAGCCGCCCCCTGCGTTGAAGCCAAACATGCACATAATGCTGGGCACCACGCCACTGATGTCTCGCAGCGCCTTAAAGGCCTCGGCGTAACCGTCCAGGCCGCCAACTCCTGCGGGCACATAGGCGCCGGCAGAATCGTTAAACCCGACGACCGGGATTTTTAGTTTGCCGGCCATCTGAAACAGTTGGGCCAGTTTTGAGCCGTTGGTGGCGTCCATGGATCCGGCACGCACGGTGAAATCATGTCCGTAAATGGCGACGTCGCGACCGGCGACCTTGCCGATGGCGGTGACGAGGCTGGCGCCGTCCAAGTTCTGACCCCAGTTTTGAAACAAGATGGTGGGGGGCTCGTCGACCAATTGGTCGATACGTTCCCAGACCGTCATGCGTCCTTTTTGGTGTTGTCGAGCAATCGCGGTCAATGGGGCGTTGCGGGGGCGGCGCATCAGGTCAGCGCCGGCCTGCAGGGCGGCTTCGTACAAACCGGATTCCCGGTTAATCTCGCCGGGCATCGTAAAGTCGTCGCGAGCCTCGGGGGCCAGGGGGTTTTTCAAACGCATGGACGGATCCTTGTCAATTGTTGGAGCCAGTTTCGCAGGAAGCCCTAAGCGGTGCGAATTTAAGTTAGCTAATGCTCATGTTTATTGTTAACATTTGCGAATGTCGCAGTCCGGAACCTTTGCAGGCGCCTTCATTCGGAGCCAACGGGAGCTGTTGGGGTTAACCCAGCGGGCGCTGGCAGCGCGTATCCAGATTTCACCGGCCTATCTAAATCAGATCGAAAATGACGTTCGTCCGGTTTCCAATCGAGTGTCGAGCGGACTTAAACGTGAAATTGGATTGGATCTGGACGATCTTAGGTTGCCCGGTCAGGCCCAGATGGAGCATCTTCAGCGTGCCTTGTTCCCCCGAGGCCTAGATTCAGACGCTCAGGCACGTTTCCGCCGGGCGCTGGGGGTTTTCCCCGAGTTGGCCAGCCTAGAGTTGCCGGCACCGCCGTCCCCAGCCCAGTCCCACCAGGACGCCTATGTCGAAATTGGGGACTGGTTCTATTTGCAGGATAACCACATCGAGGCCCTGGACCGAGCAGCAGAAGACCTGTTCTACGACGCTGGCCTGCGCTTTGCCGAAATGGATCGGGATCTGGTGGGGTACTTGCGGCGGTTTGGCATCCACGTCAGTTGGGTCGATGACCCCAATATCGCACGTCGATTTGATCGACAGACCAAGCAGGCGCAGATCGGCCGCTGGCTATCCGGCCCCCAACGCGCGTTTCAATTGGCGCAGTTATTGATGTGGCAGACCCAGGCGGGGCTGGTCGAGGACATTGTTCGTTCGGCACAACTTGAGAGCCCGGGGGCGGACGATGTCCTGCGTATTGGCTTGGCTAATTACTTTGCCGGCGCGTTGGTGATGCCCTATGGCGAATTTTTGGCCCAGGCCCGATCCGAACGATACGATCTGGAGCGGTTACAGCGGGCGTTTAACGTCTCGTTTGAGTCGGCGTCGCATCGCTTGTCGACCCTGCAGCGCCCCGGCAACAAAGGGGTCCCGTTCTACTTTGTACGGGTCGATTCCGCGGGCCAAATTATGAAGCGGCAGGCGCCCGCTGGCTTTCACTTTGCTCGGCAAGGCGGCGCGTGTCCGTTATGGAACGTGCACGAGGCTCTGACCCGCCCCGATCAAATTCTGGTCCAGCGTGTGGTCACGCCAGATGAGCGTGAGTGGCTGTGCCTGGCTCAGGCGGTCATCAAGGCAGGCCCTCGATATGGCGATCCGGCACGCAGGTTCTCGGTGGGAATTGGCTGCGAAGCTCAGCATGCTGCATCCATTGTGTATGCCGACGGCTTGAACATGAGCGGTCCACAGGGGCGGGTCGAAATTGGCCCGGGTTGCCGACACTGCTTGCGCTCGAACTGCCCTCAACGGGCCTTTCCGCCGATTGGTCAGTCTCCCGAGGCGGACATTGATCAGCGCACACGCATTCCCCTGCGTTGGGACGCCTAGTGTTTATCTTGGATGGTGGCCTGGGCCACGAATTGGTAAAGCGTTGCGGCCAGCCCGCGCATCCGCTGTGGTCAGTTAAAACGATGTTAGAACAGCCCGAGTTGGTGCGTCAGGTACACCAAGATTTTGTCCGCGCTGGAGCCCGGGGAATCACCTTGAACACTTACACCGCAACGCCCACGCGGATGGCCCGGGACGGTCAACCGGGTTGGCTAGAGGCCTGCCATGCGACAGCCATCCAAGCCGCCCAAGACGCGGCAACCGAGGGCACTCGTGTGCTGGGGTGCTTGCCTCCGCTGGTGGCCAGTTATCGCGCGGACTTAGCACCGGACCGAGCGGCTGCGGTGGCCGAATATCGGATACTGGTCGGCCTGCAGGCCGCGGCGGTGGATGGGTTTTTGGCGGAAACGCTGCCGACCTATCGCGAGGCCTCAGCCGCCCTTGAGGCCGCGCTGGAAGTGGATCGCCCGGTGTGGGTATCTCTGGTTCCCAGCGAGACTCAGGCTGGACTGCTGAGATCCGGTGAGCCTCTGCGCGAGGTCGCCGAACGGCTGGTCGATCAGGGAGCCGAGGCGATTTTGCTGAACTGCGCGTCGCCCGAGGCCATCGACGCAAACCTACCCAGTATCCGCGGGTTAGGCGTCGAATTTGGTGCCTACGGCAATGCCTTTGTCAGTGTGGATGCGTTGCAGGTGGGTGGCACGGTGGATGTCCTGCAAGAGCGCAAGGACATCAGTCCGGCGATCTATCTGGAATACGCCAAGCGCTGGGCCGAATTAGGCGCGACTATTCTGGGTGGATGTTGTGGAATTGGCGTCGAGCACATTGCTGCCTTGTCGCAGCAATGGCCGGCGTCAAAGCGTTAAACGTCCAGGTCAATCCAAATTGGGCAGTGATCCGAGGGCTTTTCCATGCCACGGATCGAATAGCTGATACCCGCATCGGTAATCTTGTCGGCGATGGATTGACTGACCAGGTGATGATCAATTCTAAGGCCGCGCTTGGGGTCGTCTTCAAAGCCGCGACTGCGATAGTCAAACCAGCTGAACTTGTCGTCTTTGGTCGGGTGCAGCACGCGCCAAGCATCGACCAGTCCGCGGCCTTTAACGGCGTCGTACCACTCGCGCTCCTCGGGCAAAAAGCTGCACTTGCCTTGCTTTAGCCAGCGCAGGCGATTGGGCTCGCCGATACCGATGTCGATGTCCGCAGGCGAGATATTAAAATCCCCCATGACCACGACGGGGTTGTCCGTGCCGCGTGAATCCAGTTCCGCCATCAGATCGGCATAGAATTTTTCTTTGGCCGGGAATTTGGTCTCGTGTTTGCGCGCCTCGCCCTGGGGAAAGTAGCCGTTCATCACGGTCAATACCCGCCCATCGGCCATGGGATAATCCGCCATGATCATGCGTTTTTGCGCATCCTCGTCGTCGGTGATCCAGCCTTTACGAACGGCTAAGGGCTTGTGCTTGGAGAACATGGCTACGCCGTAGTGGCCTTTTTGGCCGTGGATGTCCATGTGGTAGCCCAGGTGTTCAAACGTCTCGAACGGGAACTGATCGTCGTGGACCTTGGTTTCTTGAAAACCAATAACGTCGGGTTGCAATTCGGACACCACGGCCTCGACCTGATGTGGGCGGGCACGGACGCCATTAATGTTGAACGAGACAATGCGCATGTAGCACCTTATTTGATTGTCGACTTGAGATGGCAGTCGAGTCTAATGCATTGTCACACCGATGTGTTTGGGATGGATTTAAATGATTGTGCTAATGCGCCATGGCGAGGCGGAACACCAGGCGCCCAGCGATGCGCTGCGACCGCTGTCGGTGCGGGGCCGAGCCGAAGTCCAACAAAGCTTGGATTGGTTGCGCCAATCCGCGTGGCCGATCCAAGGCATTGTGGCGAGTCCTTATCTGCGCGCTCAACAAACTGCGCACATCTGTGCGGCCGGACTGGGCCTAAGTGTCACCACGGAACAGGCGCTGACGCCAGACAGCTTGCCCGAGAGGGCCGAGTCGGCGTTACGTGAGTTTGAGGGTTACCTGGTGTGCTTTCATCAACCGATTCTGGGTCGCTTGGTATATCGCTGGAGCTTGCAGCAGCCCAGTGTGCCGACCGGAGCGGTATTTGTCCTAACGGGCGACTGGTTGGCGGCAGATTGGATGACAATGGAGCAGACCTTTTGTCCCCAATAGTGTTTTCTGAGCGCCAGCCTGCGATCGCTGGATTGAGTTGGGGCAATGGCGAGCCCCGGCTGGCCTTGCACGGCTGGTTGGATAACGCGGCTACCTGGACTCGCCTTGCTCCGTTATTGACGGGCCAGGTGATGGCCTTAGATTTGCGTGGCCACGGGCACTCTGAGCACGTGCTCGGCGGCTATCATATTTGGGATTCTGTTAGCGACCTACTGGGCATTGTCAGCGAGCTGGGTCAACCGGTGCATTTGCTGGGGCATTCGATGGGCGCAGGCATTGCCTGTCTGTTTGCCGGTTGCTTCCCCGAATGGACGCGCTCGGTGGATTTGATCGAAGGGCTGGGCCCTTGGACAGAGTTGCATCTGAATGCGCGGGACCAAATCCGACGAGCGGCCATGGCTAATCAACCCCAACGCTCGCCACGCCCTTACCCCAGCTTAAAAGTGGCGGCTCGGGTTCGCTCGGAAAAGGGCGTGTCGCCGGTTGCGGCGGATGCCATTTATCCGGTGATTGAACGGGGAATGGCTCCGGTCGAGGGCGGTTATGTCTGGCGTGCGGATCCTAAGTTACGCCATCCCAGCGCCCTAAAAATGACCGAGCAGCAAGTTCAGTCCTGTTTGCAATCGATTGATTGTCCGGTCCGGCTGGCCGTGGCGGACCGTGGAATGTTGTATCGCAGTCCCATGCTGGAGCGGCGCACTGCCTGGATCAAGGACATCCAAGTCAGGGAACTCGCCGGCGATCATCACGTTCATTTGGATCCTGAGCAGGTCCACGCCCTGGCCGATTGGTTCAATCAAGTCCATTGAACAACGCCCTCGCCATGCCCACTAACGGGGTATGAAATTATTCTCGTTGATGGCGCTACTCGCGACGCCCGCTTGGGCGTTTAACCTTGATTTGCCGCCACGGGCACAAGTCGTGGAGCGCTCCAGCTCCGCGGTCGAGGACTACCGGGTTCCATTAAGCGCCTTGCAGGACTCGGGCCGGGATATTCGTGTGGACCGTGTCGAGGTGCTGTCGGGTACCCGGGAACGTCTGACCCTGAAAATGCCGAGGGACAGCGATGTGGACTCAGTGTTTACTCAGCTCAAACAAACGCAGCCTGCGTTTGAGTGCGAGGCACGGGCCTGTGGCCGCTCGAATTTGTGGGCCAACAACCTATACGGAATCCGACAGTTGTACGGACGGGATCGATTTCAGCGCTATCAGGCGGTGGCCCTCCCCGGGGGCTGGCAGACGCTGTACGTGATCGAGCGAGGCAACCAAGAGATTTACGCCCATCTAGAACGGGTGGTGGACGCTCAGGCCAGCGTCGGGGTTGCCCTGGCCTTGTCGGTTGACCCGAAATCCCCGGGCCTGTTGGATCAACCGGCTTTGCGCGCGCGAGTCCAGGCTCAGCCTGAGCTTGACTGGGTGCTTCAGGTCGAGACCGGGGGCGATCAGCCCGTGGGCGAATTAAATCGCCGGGCCGAGGCATTGAGCGCGCGCCTGAGTCAGCTGTTGCAGGGCCTGCCCATTCGTGTGCGTAACCTTGGGGCCACCGGCCGTGAGGCGGTCACTCTGACGGGTTTTCAGCCTTAACCTAAGGACGAATAGCCAAACAAGCTAGGCATGAAATAATGCCGCGATGCTTAGTTCAGCAGCACTGGTGCCCGACATTCAGCCCCGGGCCGTTCTCGATTTTTGGTTTTCCCCATCCGGCGATTCGATAACGACTCAGACCCTCCATCGACCCTGGTTGGGGCTAGGCCCTGATTGGGATTCTGAGGTCTCACGCCTGTTTGGACCCGCACTGACCAAGGCCCTGGCTGGGGGGTTAAAGGACTGGGAAAGCGAGAGCGAATCGCGCCTGGCATTGATCATCCTGCTGGATCAATTGCCTCGCCACGCGTGGCGCGGTCAGGTGCAATCTTTGGCCGGCGACGAGCGAGCAATTCGATTGGCACGCAGCGGTTGGCGCCGGGGGTATTTTGAGCCGCTCTCAGGCGAGCAGAAAATCGCTGTGCTCATGCCTTTGTTGCGCTCTGAATCCTTGAACGATCAAGACCTGGCCGCGGAGTTTCTGAGCCAACTGCCGCCGAGCCCGAAGCAGGCGCAGTGCCTGCGACTGAACGCGCTGCAAACCGATCAGTTGCAGCGTTTTGATCGCCTGACCCTGCGCAACGAACTACTGGGGCGGGCCGACACCCTAGCCGAGACGCAATGGCTGGCGGGCCAAGACCTCCCGGAATGGAACGCCGGCTAGCGGCTTAGGCTTCCTCGCGCTGCGCCTTGGCAAGGCCCATGTGAGCAACCTCAGGCAGCTTGATGTCCATCGTGGGAAAGGGAATGTCGATCCCATGTTGGTCAAAGGCCATCTTGATCCGCTCATTCAAGTCGAACATGACAGCCCAATAGTCGGCGGTCGCCACCCAAGGACGCACCACCAAATCCACCGAACTGTCGCCTAAATTGCCCACGGCAATGACCGGTTCCGGGTCGCGCAGGATGCGGGGATCGGTCTGAATTAAATCGCTCAACACCTCTTTGGCTTTTAGGATGTCCGCTGAATAGCTGATGCCAAAGGTGAGGTCGATGCGCCGGGTGTCCTTGGCCGAATAGTTGGTAATGGTACCGCCATAGATACCGCCATTGGGCACGATGATCTGGCGGTTGTCGCCGCTACGCAGGGTGGTCGAGAAAATGCCGATCGTCTCGATCACGCCGCTGCTGCCCCCGGCCTCGACGAAGTCTCCTTGGCGAAAGGGTTTGAAAATCAACAGCATGACGCCTGCGGCAAAGTTCGCCAGTGAGCCCTGCAAGGCCAAGCCAATCGCCAAGCCGGCCGCACCCACCACTGCGACCAGGGAGGCGGTTTGCACGCCCAGTCGGCCCAGCGCAGCGATCACCACCACCGTTAGCACCAAGCCGTACACAATGCTGCTGATGAATGAAATCAGCATTGGATCGGCATCGGCCTTGCGGCACAGTAAACGCGAGGTCAGGGACCGCAGTGCCCCGGCCAGCCAGCGACCCAACACAAAGATGATGCTGGCGACCAGCAGGTTTATGGCGAAAGGCGCCAAGTAATTTGTCGAAAAAGCACTCACATCAAATCCAGTGGCTTCCATGATTAGGTCCTCGGTTAGGGAATCCTTGTTATAACCACGTTGGGGACTGCACCGACAGGCACCCTTGTCCCAGGCATGGACTTTGGTCGGGATTTCACGAGTCTTGTGCTCCTTGGTAGGGTTCAGGACAGTACTCAAAGGATTAGCTGTGCGTTTATTTTCCCCTCGCCAAGTGGCACAAACGATCTTGGACGGTTTTGCGTCTTATCGTCATCAATTCGTGAAAATCACGCTGGGTGCGCCGGATCGTTTTTCTCGCCAGGACTGGAGTGGCGTACAACAAGCCGCGGCCGACCGGATTGAGCTTTACGAAAGCAGTGTCAAAGACGTCTCTGACACCCTGCGCTCTCGGGTCGGTAGCGAAAATCTCAGCGTTTCGGTCTGGCGCGAGACTCGCGCCCTGTACCTAACGATGATCAGCGAGCGCACGGACCCCGAGCTGGCCGAGACCTTTTTCAACTCGATTTTTGGCCGCCTGTTTGACCACCGTACCCAGGCCGACGATCTGGCGTTCTTGGATTCCTGGTTCAGTGGCATGTTGCAGGGGACCTCAAGCCAGGGCATCGCCATGCAGTACGGCCTGAGCCGTGGCCCTGACGACGCCTTTGATCAGTTGCTAGACGATTATGCCTTTGATCTGCCCTATGCCGCGCGCAGTCGGGACCGGGCGCGTTTGGTCAAAACCCTTGAGACCCACGTTTCACAGGACATGATGGCGGGAATTGATGCCCGCTTAGAAACGCTAAAGAGCGTTTTCTATCGCAACAAAGGGGCCTACATTGTGGGTCGATTCGTCTCCGATGGGCAGGTTATTCCCCTGGTGATCGCCTTGGTGAACGACGAGGGCCAAATCCGAGTGGATGCAGTGGTGATGGATTCGGATCAGGCCTCGGTGATCTTCAGCTTTACCCGGGCTTATTTCATGGTCGACGTACCGATGCCTGCCGAGTTTGTCGACTTTTTGCAGGGCATGATGCCGGACAAGGCGCGCCACGAGCTGTACACCTCTATCGGCTTTTACAAACACGGCAAGACGCAGCTGATTCGGGATCTGAAATCGCACCTAGGCCAGACCGACGATGCGTTCGTCGAGGCCCCGGGCATTCGCGGATTGGTGATGGCCGTGTTTACTCTGCCCAGCTTGCCGGTGGTCTTTAAGCTGATCAAAGACAAATTTGGCCCCAGCAAAATGATGAGCCGGGACGCGGTCAAACGCTCGTATCAGTTAGTCAAGGTACACGACCGAGTCGGCCGAATGGCGGACACCCAAGAGTTCTTTAACCTGCGTTTTGCACGGGACCGATTTGACGACGCGTTGCTGGCTGAACTGCAGGCCACCTGTGCCAGCTCGATCGAATTCGACGGCGACGAGGTCATCATTCGTCACTGCTACACCGAGCGCCGAATGACGCCGCTGAATATTTGGTTGAACGACGCGCCCGAGGATACCTGGGAGCCGGTACTGGACGATTATGGCTGGGCCATTAAACAAATGGCCGCGGCGAATATTTTTGCCGGGGACATGCTGCTGAAAAACTTTGGTGTGACCCGTCACGGGCGGGTGGTGTTTTACGACTACGACGAGATCGTGTATCTGACCGAGGTGAATTTCCGCAAGGTGCCGGTGGCCATGACGCCGGAGCAGGAAATGGCCGCGGAGCCCTGGTATTCCGTCGGGGTCAATGACGTATTTCCTGAAGAGTTTCCAACGTTTCTGTTCACCGACAAGCGCCCCCGTGAGATCTTCCAGCGCTTGCACCCCGAGATCTTTGATCCCAAGTGGTGGCAGTCGACGCAGCAGGCCATTAAAGAGGGGCACCTGATGGACTTCTTCCCCTATCGCAGTGACCATCGTGGGGCGTTTAACTGGTCGATCTAAGGCCCTTTGGACATCTGGTAAACCGAATCGCGAAAGGTGTACAGCCATTCGGGCCGGTACAGCACCAACATGGTTAAAAAGGCCCCGGTGATAAAACCCTCAGGAAAGGTCATCATCAAGCCAAAGGGTAAGAAATACCGCGACAGATAGCTCCACTCGAATGCGCCCAGGGCCATCAGGCTGAGCACGCAGAATAGCTGAGTGAACACCACAGCAAAGGCGGCGCCAAAGAAACCGTTGACCAACACATAGACGAATAAGTTTCGCTGCCACACCCGCTGTGCCAAGGCCAGAAACGTCAGAATCCACAGCGTTGGGATCAGATGCGTGGCCCAAATTGACAGCCCTAGGGTGTCAAAGTGCCCAAGCCCGGCCAGGACATTTAGCACCTGGGTCATCAGCGCAATCAGCAGGCTGTAACGGAAGCCAAACATCAGGGCACTCAGTCCGGTTAGCAGCGGATAAAACGACAACCCTTCGACAATGCCGCCGGCCATATGGGGTAGGGCCAATTGAGCCAGCCCCATGATTCCCAAAGGCCAGGCATCGGCGGTTAGTGCGACCCGCTGCAATCGGGTTGAAATCAGTGCCCACAGTGCGATTCCCGCGACACTCAGATTGGCCACCACCAGGGGCCAGGCCCAACTGTTCTCAACCTCGATGTGCAGCAGCATTACAGGATGAGTTTCATCGCTTTGTGATCGATGCCTGCATCGTCGAAAACCGGGCCATAGGCCTGAAAGCCATGGCGCTGATAAAAGCCCAGTGCGGTCAGTTGCGCGTTCAAAATGGCTTGGTTGTGTCCGGCCTGGCGGGCTGAATCGATCGCGCTCTTTAACAGCGCGTCACCAATGCCCTGGCCGCGAAATGCGCCAAGCACGGCCATTCGTCCAATGTGCCCATCCGGCAACAGTCGCGCCGTTCCAATGGCGTTGCCCGCGCGGTCCCGGGCGACGAAGTGCAGACACTCGGCGTCCATGGCATCCCATTCGTCCTCGGGACTGACGGCTTGCTCGTACACAAACACACTGGTGCGTACGGCCTTGGCATCTGCACCTAACTCATTCCAGGGGCCGACTTGTATGGCAATCATCATGGGGTCTCTGCGTTGATGGGCATAGCCAGATTAGCGGTCTTCTAGCCAGCCCGCATCTCGGAATTCTTCGATCCTGTCCTGGGTGTCGGCGCAGGCGCTGGACAGGTCAAACCCGGCTGTCGAACACAGGGCCTGCAGGACGTCGGGGGTCAGGCTAAAGCGCTCGCCCATAACGGCTGCGTGGTGGTCATCAAGCACACAGGCGCGAACCCCGCTGGCAAAGCGAACCTGCTCGGAATGCGCATCGCAATCGGCATTGGCCAATTGAGTGGTGGCCAGGGCCCAGGCCTCGATCAGGTCGGCATCGGGCAGGGTTTGCACCAGCTGAAGTAACTGCGCCCGCAGTGCGTCCGCGGCCCCGGTCTGGATGCCAGGGGGCTGAGCGCGCAGGTCGTTGACTCGCTGCATGGGCAGGTTTTCTGCCAGTCGTTCGAGGACCTGAGCCAGGCTGGGCTGCCGATAGCCGACGCTAAGCGTCATGCAGTCGTCATCCAAAGCCACGCCATGGTGCCCGCACCCGGGCGGGACGTACAACAGATCCCCGGGCTTGGCGGTATAGCTTGCCTGGGGCTTGAACCCATCGAGTAATTGCGAGCCGCCGCTATCGATTTCGGGCAGTTGCCGGTCGGCCAGGGTGCCGACCTCCCATTGACGCTGGCCGGACAGCTGGATCAGGAACACGTCGTATTGATCGCGATGGGCCCCGACGCTTGCGCCTTTGGTGGCGTGACTGATCATCAAGTCGGCAAAGCTCCAGCGCCCAATGGGCTCCAGCCCACGGCTCCAGTCATCCCATGCCCGACTGAGTTGCTCGATTTGACCCACCAGCAAGGTGTGGCGGCCTTGTGGCGGAGCGTCCGGGTTTAAGGTCACTTGAAAATGTGCGTCCGGCTCGATTAGCCGCGCACTATCGCTGACTTGCGCCCATTGCCACAGTTGATCGACTGAAGGGGTGAGCGCCGTCAACTCGACAGCGCTTGGCTGAAACAGCGGGGCCTGCTGCCAATATTTGGCGTAAAAGTCCCCGGGCAGTTTCACAGGTCGCGCGCTTGCTCGCCGGCGTTACCGATGTAGCTGGCCGGTGTCATGTCGATCAAGCGTTGACGCGCATCTTCGGGAATATCCAAGGTGGCAACGAACTCCTGCATCACGGCCTTGGTGATGGCCTGGCCCCGGGTCAAGGCTTTTAGCTGCTCGTAGGGGTTCTCCATGCCGTAGCGGCGCATCACCGTCTGGATCGGCTCGGCCAACACTTCCCAGGCATCATTCAGATCCGCCATGACACGGGCTGGGTTCAGCTCTAATTTGCCCAATCCCTTTTGTAGCGCCGACCAGCCCAGGGAAGTGTGGCCAAAGGCGGTGCCCAGGGTGCGCAACACGGTGGAGTCGGTCAAATCACGCTGCCAACGGCTGATCGGCAGTTTCAGAGCCAGGTGTTCCAGCATGGCGTTGGCGAACCCAAGGTTGCCCTCGGAGTTTTCAAAGTCGATCGGGTTGACCTTGTGCGGCATGGTGGACGAGCCGACTTCACCTGCGATCACTTTTTGTTTGAAGTAGCCCAGGCTGATATAGCCCCAAACGTCGCGGTCCAGATCGACCAATACGGTGTTGAATCGGCTGATTGCTTGGCACAGCTCGGCAACGTAATCGTGCGGTTCGATTTGGGTGGTGTAAGGGTTGAACGTCAGGCCCAGCCCTTCGACGAAATTTTGGCTGATGTTTGGCCAGTCCAGGTCCGGATAGGCGGACAGGTGAGCGTTGTAGTTGCCCACGGCGCCGTTGATTTTGCCCAGGATCTCCACTGCGCGGATCTGATTCAAACAGCGCTTCAGGCGATAGGCCACGTTGGCCAGTTCTTTTCCGACGGTGGTGGGGCTGGCGGTTTGGCCATGCGTGCGCGACAGCATGGGCTGATCGGCCCATTGATGGGCCATGTCGCTCAGCGTTGCGATAATGGCTTCGGCCTGGGGTACCAAGGCTTGGTCTCGGGCGTTCTTGACCATCAAACCGTAGGACAGGTTGTTGATGTCCTCGCTGGTGCACGCAAAGTGAATGAACTCACTGATGGCATTTAATTCTGGGTGTGACTGAATACTTTCTTTGAGGAAGTACTCTACCGCTTTGACGTCATGGTTGGTGGTGGCCTCGATGGCTTTGACGCGATTGGCCTGTTCCGTGGTGAATTGATCCACCAAACGATCCAATAATTCATTGGCGCTGTCGGACAGGGCGGGAACTTCCTGAATGCCTGGGTGGTTTGCCAAGGCCTGCAACCAGCGCACTTCCACGGTGACTCGATAACGGATCAATCCAAACTCGGACAGGTAGGGCCGTAGGTCACCCAGTTTGCCGGCGTAGCGTCCATCGGTCGGGCTCAATGCGGTCAGTGCGCTTAATTCCATTTAACTCATTCCAGAAGCAAAAAAGAGGGCGCGGAGTATATCAGACCTGCATCAGGTGTCGGGCGGCCTGGGCGTATTTTTGCCGTTGCAACAGCAAATGCCAGCGCCGGCCCCCGAGTTGGTGCCACAGCATCGAACACCGAATGCCAACCAGTAGCAGGGCGCGGACCTTGTCGGCGGCACCGTTGGATTGCAGATGCTTGGCATCGCCCTGAACCTGGATGCGATACCGAAAGGTCGACAGGGTGTCCTGGTACGTCTGGGATAGATTGGCCAGGACACTGGCGTTGGTCAGGCTGTCGAAATGCGCACGCTGACGCTGAGCGCTTTGCAACCGCTCGCCAATAACCGACAGCATGTCGCCACGTTTGGCCAGCTGCCGCTCTAAATGCGTCAACGAAACCCAATAACGAGTCACTGCCGCCGGCTCTTGGCCGCCAGAGTCGATCAAGCGAATCAGCGTGCGTAAACCGGTATTCATGGCCAGCTTGCCGCCGAGTGCCTGTTCGGTGGTGTCGGGATTGAACTGAAACAGGGTTTCCAGCGAGGCTTCTAAGTCGGTGCTGCTCAACTCGCCGGTGGTGGCGAGGCGGTCAACCCAATAGGCGGCTTGCACGATTCCAGCCAGCGCCAGGGTGCGTTCTTCAATCCTTGTCATGCAGGGTATGTTGCGTCAGCGCTGGAAGCTTTCAATGACACCCCCGCCTAAACACACCTCACCAGCGTATAAAACAGCGCTTTGACCTGGGGTAACTGCCCACTCGGGTTCATCAAAAGTGATGCGCCAGCCGCCATTTTCAGGCGTGGCTGTGCAGCCGACATCGGGTGAGCGATAGCGGACCTTGATGGTGCAATGCAGTGCCTCGGTATGTTCTGTGCCGATCCAGTTCATGTCGGCGACAAATAGGCTGCGTGACATCAACAGGGGATGCTGTGCGCCTTGCACCGCGATCAACTCGTTGGCGGTCATGTCTTTGTCCGCCACAAACCACGGCTCGTCGGGATAGCCCCGTAGGCCACCGATGCCCAGGCCTTGGCGTTGACCCAGGGTGTAAAAGCTGAGCCCCTGGTGCTGGCCGACGGTGTCGCCGGATGGCGTGACGATAGGGCCGGGTTTGGAGTGGACGTAGCGCTTTAAAAAGTCCCCAAAGCGTCGCTCGCCAATAAAGCAGATCCCGGTGGAGTCTTTTTTCCGGGCGGTCACAAAACCTTGGTCCTCGGCAATTTGGCGCACCTCGGGCTTGGCCAGCTCGCCGACTGGAAACAAGGCGGATGACACCTGTGCACTGGACAGCGCGTGCAGAAAATAGCTTTGGTCTTTGTTGCCATCGAGTCCGCGCAGCAACTGCCCCTCGGGGGTGCGTCGGACGTAGTGACCGGTAGCGATGCAATCGGCGCCCAGGTCGCGAGCGTAATCCAGAAATGCCTTAAATTTGATTTCGCGGTTGCACAGAATATCGGGGTTCGGGGTGCGTCCGGCCTGGTATTCCTCGATAAAGGTTTCGAACACTTCGTCCCAATATTCAGCGGCAAAGTTTACGCTTTTTAACTCGATTCCCAGATGATCGGCCACCGCCTGTGCGTCCGCCAAATCCTCGATGGCCGTGCAGTATTCGGTGCCATCGTCCTCGTCCCAGTTCTTCATGAACAAGCCGGTGACTTGGTGGCCCTGTTCCTTGAGGAGGTAAGCGGTCACCGACGAGTCGACGCCACCAGACATTCCTACCACGACATGCATGTTGCGCTACCTGCGGCCTTGTGTTTTGGGGCGTCGAACTCTAGCGATCTTGGGCCTTGATTCCAAGTGCTCCCACGCCGCCGGGACGGGCACCGCACGCTGTTCACCGGGCAGCAGATCGTCCAACTCGAAGGGGCCCGATCCCATACGGATCAGCCGCAGGGTCGGGTGACCCAGGGCCGCGGTCATACGACGCACCTGTCGATTACGGCCCTCGTCCAGGGTGACTGAGACCCAGGTGTCGGGGATGGATGCCCGTACACGAATCGGTGGATCCCGATCCCATAGCACAGGGTTGCTAATGACTCGGGCAGACAAAAATCGAGCGCCCCCGTCTTTGAGTTGCACAGGTGCGGTCCAGTGGGCCAGATCTGGGGTGCCCTCAACTTGCGCCCAGTAAGTTTTGACGCTGCGGTATCGCGGCTCTGCGATGCGCGCTTGGATCGCCCCGTTGTCGGTCAGGATCAGCAGGCCCTCGCTGTCGCGATCCAGCCGGCCAGCGACACGATAGTTCGGCAGGCTCAGTTGTTCCGCCAGGCCTGGATGCCCGTCCTCGGAGGTAAATTGACTCAACATCCCGTAGGGTTTGTTGAATAAAATTATGGGGTTCGCCAAAAGTATTACCCTAACAAGTGCATATAAAGACAGGCGTTTCTTATAACTGAATGATATACTCCGCGCGCCGCATTCCACACCCACGGATGCATTTAACAATAGGGAGAACAGGATGGGATACCAGCACATCCAAGTACCGGCCGGTGACAAGATCACGGTCAACGCAGATAACTCTTTGAACGTACCGAACAACCCGATCATCCCCTTCATCGAAGGCGACGGCATCGGTGTTGACGTCACCCCCCCAATGATCAACGTCATCGACGCAGCCGTAGAGAAAGCCTACGCCGGCGCCAAGAAGATTTCCTGGATGGAAGTGTTTTGTGGCGAAAAGTCGGTCAACGTTTACGGTGCCGACCAGTGGTTGCCCGAAGAAACATTGGAAGCACTAAAAGAATTCAAAGTCAGCATCAAGGGTCCGTTGACCACCCCGGTCGGTGGCGGTATCCGTTCGCTGAACGTGGCGATTCGTCAGCAACTTGACCTGTACAGCTGCGAGCGCCCGGTTCGCTACTTCAATGGCGTGCCTTCCCCGCTGAAGCAGCCTGAGTTGACGGACATGATCATCTTCCGTGAGAACTCTGAAGACATCTACGCAGGCATCGAGTGGGCCGCCGGAACACCGGAAGCCGACAGCTTGATCAAGTACCTGCAAGACGAAATGGGCGTTCAAAAGATCCGTTTCCCCCAGGACTGTGGCATCGGCATCAAGCCGGTTTCAAAGGAAGGCACCGAGCGTTTGGTTCGCCGTGCCATTCAGTACGCCATCGACAACGACAAAGACAGTGTGACCCTGGTTCACAAGGGCAACATCATGAAGTTCACCGAAGGTGCCTTTAAGGACTTCGGTTATGCCCTGGCTGCCGAAGAATTCGGCGCACAGTTGTTGGACGGCGGTCCCTGGATGACCCTGAAGAACCCCAAGACGGGCAACGAGATCATCATCAAAGACGTGATCGCCGACGCCATGCTGCAACAGGTCCTGTTGCGTCCCGCTGAGTACAGCGTGATCGCCACTCTGAACTTGAACGGTGACTATCTGTCTGACGCCCTGGCGGCGCAGGTCGGTGGTATTGGTATCGCACCCGGCGCCAACATTGGCGACGGCATCAGCGTGTTCGAAGCAACACACGGTACCGCGCCTAAGTACGCGGGTCAGGACAAGGTGAACCCCGGTTCGCTGATCCTGTCGGCTGAAATGATGCTGCGTCACCTGGGTTGGTTCGAAGCAGCCGATCTGGTCATCAAAGGTGTCGAAGGCGCAATCAGCGCCAAGACCGTGACCTATGACTTTGAACGCCTGATGGACGGTGCTGAGCTGAAGAAAGCCAGTGAGTTCGGTGAGGAAGTCGTCAAGCACATGGGCTAATGCCCGCTTGATCAGAAAACCCGGCCTTGGCCGGGTTTTTTTTGCCTGAGATTTAGTGGTTCAAGATGCCCGCCATCAGGGCCGCATTGCCCCCAGCGGCGGTGGTGTCGATGGACAGGGTTCGCTCATGGATAAATCGGGTTAGGTACAAAGGTCCGCCAGCCTTGGGGCCAGTGCCGGACAGCCCATGCCCACCAAAGGGCTGACTGGCGACCACGGCGCCGATTTGATTGCGATTGATGTACAAATTGCCCGCCGCGGCCAGGGATTCGAACCGTGCTTGGCGCAGGTCACTACGGGTGTGCAGGGCACAGGTTAGGCTGTACTCCATGGCATTGATTTGCTCGATTAACTGATCCATCTCGCCAGTCTTATAGGTCACCACATGCAAGATCGGGCCAAATACCTCTTGGTCGGGCAGTGCATTATTTGGCAGGCGCCACAATTGCGGTGCAACGAACCTGGCCTGTTTGGGGGCGGGTGTCTGGGCTAGGCACACCGCGCCTTCGGATTCGATGCGGGTCAGGTAATCCTGAATACCGTCGGCCGCCGCCAGATCGATGACCGGGCCAACATCGGTGGACGGGTCGTCGGGATCTCCAACGGTCAGCAAGGCCATGGCCCCCTGAATCATGTCCAATTGCCTAGCGGCAATGTCCTCTTGCAGGCACAGCACTCGCAGCGCTGAACAACGCTGCCCCGCGCTTTGGAAGGCGCCGGCCAACACGTCCCGGGTCACCTGTTCAGGCAAGGCGGAGCTGTCCACAATCAGGGCATTGATGCCGCCGGTTTCAGCAATCAGCGTGCCGATTGGGCCCGGTCGCTGGGCTAGGGTTAAGTTGATGTGCCGAGCCGTTGCGGTTGACCCGGTAAAGGCCACCCCGGCGACCCTTGGATCGTTGATCAGTGCCTGGCCCAGCTCGGGGCCGCTGCCGGGTAGGCAATGCAGCACGGATTCTGGGATACCCGCGGCGTGCAACAGCTTGCAGGCATAGGCTGCAGTACGTGGCGTCGCTTCGGCGGGTTTGGCCAGCACGGTGTTGCCGGTCACCAGCGCAGCGGACACCTGTCCGACGAAAATCGCCAGCGGGAAGTTCCACGGGGCGATGCACACAAACACCCCCTTGCCCTGAACCCAGTAGCGATTGCTTTCGCCGGTCGGTCCGGGCAGCTCTACCGGCGCGTTCATCTTCCGGGCTTGGTCTGCGTAATAGCGCAAAAAGTCTACGCCCTCGCGCACCTCGGACAGTCCATCCTGCCAGGTTCTACCAGCTTCTTGGGCGATCAAACGAACAAAAGACTCGGTTTTGTCTTCGATCAAGTCCGCGGCTTTTTCGATCAGATCGGCTCGGGCCTCCATGCTCAAGCCACGCCATTGGGGCAGGGCCTGATGGGCTTGATCCAGTCGCGCAAGTGCCTCATCCGCGCTAAACCACGGCGCTTGAATATCAGGGGCCTGGGCGTCTTGTATACGCTTTAGATGTCCGGCGTAATCTAGATTCAAGCCGCGACTGTTTTGGCGAGTACCGAACAGATCATGCGGTGGCGGCAAGGTGGGCTCGGTCAGGGTTCTGGGGTCGCAGGTCAGATGATCAATCGAGCAGTTTGGATCGGCCATTTGGTGGACAAAGCTTGAGTTGGCGCCGTTTTCGAGCAGTCGTCGCACCAGATAGGCCAGCAGGTCCTTGTGCGGGCCGACTGGGGCGTAAATGCGCACCGGTACCGCGTCGGTCACGGCATTAAATAGGCTGTCCCCCATGCCGTGCAGGCGCTGGAATTCAAAGCCGTGGGGCTGGGCGGCGTATTGCAGAATGGCCGCGACACTTAGCGCGTTGTGGGTCGCAAAGCCGGGATAGACAAAGGGTCGACCGGCCAGCAGGGTCTCGGCACAGGCCAGGTAATTGACGTCGGTGTCGGCTTTGCAGGTCCAAACGGGGTAATGCGCAAGGCCCAGGACCTGGGCTTTTTTAACTTCGGCGTCCCAGTACGCCCCCTTGACCAGTCGAGGCGTCAGGCGGCGCCGAGTAGTTTTAGCCAGTTCAACGACCCATTCGCAGGTGGCCAAGGCAGCCTTGTGATAGGCCTGAATGGCCAGCCCCAGTCCCCGGTAGTCGGCCAGATCTGGATCCATGGCCAAGCGTTCCAGCATGTCTAACTGCAAGGGCAGACGTTCGGTCTCTTCGGCATCGATGCACAGCGGAATTCCCAATGCAGCGGCATCCATGACCAGCGGCTTGAGCCGCCGGTATAGCTCATCTTGATGGTGTTGGCGGGGTTCAAATCTTGGATGCAATGCGGATAACTTGATGCTGATTCCGTTACGCGCAGTCAGCTCGCCTTCCCGGGCCATGCGACCTGTGATTGCGATGGCATGCCGGTATTGCTCGATGTAGTACTGCGCATCCTGCTCGGTCATCGCCGCTTCGCCGAGCATGTCAAAGCTGGTCAGCTCGGTCTTGGATTTTTTGCAGGCGCCCTCGATTTTATGGTGATAGACAAATTGCCCGCCCAAGACTCGCACGGCACGCTGAACTGCGCTGCGAATGACCGGTTCGCCCAGGCGCTGAACCAGTCCTCGCCAGGCGCCAGCGGGTTCGGTGTCCAGCACCTTGCCCGTCACTAACAGCGCGGCGGTGGAGGCATTAACAAACCAATGCGCGCTGTTGCCGGCGTGCGCTTGCCAATCCAGGCCAGCCAGTTTGGATTGCAGCAAATTGTCCACGGTGGCTTGGTCTGGGATACGCAGGATGCACTCGGCAATGCACAAGAGTGCCACGCCTTCTTCGCTGGACAGGCTGTATTCCTGCAACAGGGCAGCGACCGGTCCTTGCTGGTCCTGTTCGGCACGAATTTGCCGAATCCACTGAGCGGCCTGCTCACGGGTGTGTGGGGTCAGGGGCTGGCTGCGAGGTAAGGCGTCGGCGTCGTCAAGATCAAAGTGGGCGTCAAACATGGGCGTCTCCTGGATAGGAGGCCAGTGTAGATAGGGAAAAATTTAGATTTCATTGAAAACTTGGTATTTGTCAGGAATATTCCCTGAATTATTAGAAGACCTTGAGTTAAATTATGGATATTGATGTCATTGACCGAAAAATCCTCAACCTGATTCAGCGCGATGGCCGTCAAAGCCATCGTGCCCTGGCCGAACAGGTGGCGTTGTCGGTTTCGGCCTGCGCAGAGCGGGTAAAAAAGCTCGAAAAGACAGGTCTGATTGCCGGCTATCGAGCGTTATTAAATGCCAAAGCCCTGGGGCTGGATCACGTGGTATTTGTCGAGGTAACGCTTAATCACTCGGATCAGACCGTTTTCCAGGCCTTTGCCAAGGCAGTTCGCGAGCTGCCTGAGGTCCAGAGTTGCTTCATGGTGGCCGGAGGATTTGACTACCTGCTTAAAGTGCGCGGGCGAGATATTCACGAGTACCGACGATTTCTGGGCGAGGTGCTAACGCAACTTCCCGACGTGCGTTCGACCCACACCTATGTGGTCATGGAAACGCTAAAAGACGAGTCGACTTTGGCCATTTGAAGCCGGTCACAGACTGATGTCACAAGACCCGGCAAGGCGTCCTATACGACTAGGCTCTATGGGTGCTTTCAATTGACCGGCGAAACCCCATAATTGAGGGACTGAAGGAAAATCAGGTAAGCGCCAATCGTGATACAACAGATTTACATGCAGGACGAGCAAGAGGGGCAGGGGAATACCGCGACCGCCGAGGCGCAACCCAAGTTAAAGCGCCCCCCGCTGTACAAGGTCCTGTTGATGAACGACGACTACACTCCGATGGATTTTGTCGTTCACGTACTAGAGATTTTTTTCGGCATGGGGCCCGAGCAGGCCACGCAGGTCATGTTGGCCGTGCACACCAAAGGCATGGGTGTCTGTGGGGTTTTTCCCCGGGATATTGCAGAAACCAAAGCAGCGCAGGTGGTTCAATACGCCAAAGAGCATCAGCACCCGCTGATGGCCGAGGTCGAACCCTGTGAAGACGACGAATAGGCTGGAGAAACGATGTTAAGCAAAGAGCTCGAGGTTACCCTCAATCTGGCATTCAAAGACGCCCGGACCAAGCGTCACGAGTTTATGACGGTCGAACATCTGCTACTGGCTCTGTTGGATAACGACGCAGCGGTCGAAGTGCTGACCGCCTGTGGCGCCGACCTGGCGTCCTTGCGCAAGGAGCTTCAGGATTTTGTCGACGCGACCACTCCGCTGATTCCGGCTTCTGAACGAGATCGCGAGACGCAACCGACCCTGGGCTTTCAGCGGGTATTGCAACGGGCCGTATTCCACGTCCAGTCCAGCGGCAAGAGTGAAGTCTCTGGCGCTAATGTGCTGGTCGCAATTTTCAGCGAGTCTGAATCTCAAGCGGTGTTTTTCTTAAAGCAGCAACAGATTCAGCGCATTGACGTGGTCAACTTCATCAGCCACGGCATCTCAAAGCTGTCTGACAACGAGGCGCCCATGGACAGTGGCTCAGAATCGGTCGGCGGCGTCGAGGAGTCCGAGGGCAAAGCGGACAAAGGGCCGTTGGAGAACTACGCCACGAACCTGAACCAGGAAGTCAAAGAGGGCCGCATCGACCCGTTAATCGGTCGTGATCACGAGGTCCAACGGGTTATTCAAACGCTATCGCGCCGTCGCAAGAACAACCCGTTGCTGGTGGGCGAGGCGGGCGTGGGCAAGACCGCTATTGCCGAAGGCCTGGCCTATCTGATTGAACAAAAAGAAGTGCCCGAGGTCATCGAGGCAGCGGTGGTTTACTCGCTGGACTTGGGTGCCTTGCTGGCTGGCACCAAATACCGCGGGGATTTTGAGAAACGCCTCAAAGCCCTGTTGAACGAACTGAAACGCCAACCCCATGCGATTCTGTTTATCGACGAGATCCACACCATTATCGGTGCCGGTGCGGCTTCGGGCGGGGTAATGGATGCCTCAAACCTGTTGAAGCCCTTGTTGTCCGGCGGACAGATTCGTTGTGTTGGCTCGACGACCTTCCAGGAATACCGCGGCATCTTTGAAAAAGATCGCGCCTTGGCCCGACGCTTCCAGAAAGTTGACGTGATGGAGCCCTCGGTTCCGGATACCGTAAAAATCCTCGAGGGTCTGCGGTCGCGCTTTGAAGAGCACCACGACATTAAGTACAGCAAGAAGGCCTTGGCCTCGGCTGCCGAGTTGGCGGATCGCTACATTAATGACCGTCAGTTGCCCGACAAGGCCATCGATGTGATCGACGAGGCGGGAGCGATGCAACGCATGTTGCCTGCCAGCAAGCGCAAGAAGACCATCGGCCAGAGTGAGATCGAGGCGGTGGTAGCGAAAATCGCTCGGATCCCCCCGAAATCGGTCAGCCGCAACGACACCGAGGTACTGAAAAACCTCGAGCGCGACTTGAAAATGACGGTGTTTGGCCAGGACAACGCGATCGAGCAGCTATCCAGTGCGATCAAATTAGCCCGGGCGGGACTGCGCCAGGAAGGCAAGCCGATCGGCAGCTTCCTGTTCTCAGGTCCGACCGGTGTGGGTAAGACCGAGGTGACCAAGCAATTGGCCCGGCAAATGGGCGTCGAGCTGGTGCGTTTTGATATGTCCGAGTACATGGAGCGTCACACGGTGTCCCGATTGATTGGTGCGCCGCCAGGCTATGTTGGCTATGACCAAGGTGGTTTGCTGACCGAAGCCGTGACCAAGAATCCGCACTGTGTGCTGCTGCTGGACGAGATCGAAAAGGCTCACCCCGAGGTCTTTAACCTGCTGTTGCAGGTCATGGACCATGGAACCCTGACCGACAATAACGGCCGCAAGGCGGATTTCCGCCAGGTGATCTTGGTCATGACGTCTAACGCCGGCGCGCACGAAACCGCCCGTCGCTCCATTGGTTTCACCGAGCAGGATCACTCCACCGACGGAATGGAAGCGCTGAACCGGATGTTTACGCCAGAGTTCCGTAACCGTCTGGATGCGATAATCCAGTTCCGTCCGTTGCCCAGTGAAGTCATCGTCGGGGTGGTCGACAAGTTCGTGGCTGAGCTGCAAGGACAACTAGACGAGCGTCGTGTGCACTTGGAGTTGGACGACGAGGCGCGACTCTGGTTCGCCGAGCGTGGCTACGAGCCCAGCATGGGCGCGCGTCCCATGGCTCGTCTGATTCAGGACCAGTTAAAGCGTCCGATGGCCGAAGAGCTCTTGTTTGGTCGATTGGCCAAAGGTGGAACGGTGCACGTGGGCGTCAAAGATGGCGAGTTGGACATTCAGTACGAGTCCAACGAGAAGGCTGCCTCGGTTAACTGAGGCATGGATGGGCTAGGTAGCTAGCCCATCACCCGTTCAAAGGTCCACAGCGCCCCGATCGAGCCAATCACCAAGGACGCGGGTATCTGGACCAACCCCCGATACCAAGGCTGCCGGTGTGCCCAGGTGCCCAATACCAGCATCAGCGGCGCCAATACCAGTAGCTGGCCCAGCTCAACACCTAGGTTAAAGCCGACCAGACTGAGTACGAAATATTCCCCGCCCAGGCCAAATTCCTGCAATACGCTGGCAAAGCCCAGGCCGTGCAACAAGCCAAACACCAGCACCAACCACAAACGTCGTGATAACGGTCGTTTGGGTAACAGGTTTTCAACGGCGATGTACAAAATTGACAGGGCAATCAGGGGCTCAACAATAGCCGGTGCGATCACCACAATGCCTAAAGACGCCAGGGCCAGAGTGACCGTGTGGGCCAGGGTAAACACAGAGACCTGGGCCAATAAGGGTTTCCAATGGGCACTGAACAAAAACAAGCCGATCACAAACAGGATGTGGTCCAGCCCCTTGGGCACAATGTGGTCGATGCCGCTCAATACATAGGTGACAAATTGATCCCGCGCACTGACTTGCTGATCCAAAGGATTTGATGCTTGTCCCGGTGCCAGCAGTGCCGTGTAAGCGCGCTCAGACTGGTCCCGAATCACGAACTCGCCCAACCTAGGATCGGCCTGCCAAATCCAAGGCCGTGGGGGCTCTAATTCGATCGCCAGGGTGGCGGGGCGGGGCAGCTCCAGGTCGCTTTGCGACTCGATTTGGATTTGATAATCCAACACCTGGCCCTGGACCCCTAACAAGGCCCAAGCATTTGGCAACTGACCTTCAAAGGCCTGCACCAATTGCTCATCTGATAGCGCCCGGGCCTGATCGTAACGCTGTGCGCCGGGCAGGTCATCGGTGTTGCCACCAAGTCTCAAATCAACCCCGGATAGAACGGATTCTAGATTCAGTCGCAGCGTGACGTTGTGACGATCATCGCGGTTAACATCGACCACGATGGGATTGATTTCGTGGGCCAGAACCGGCGCGATCCAGGCCAGTGTGAATACTTTGCAAAGGGACCGTAAAAAACGCATGGTGTTTAAAACTTACTTACAATTTTTCCGGCAGTATCCATGAAGTCATTGATGATTCCCATTTTTCTTTTTGGGCTTAGCCTGTCCTGTTCAGCCCACGAGATGTGGCTGGAACCCCGGAGCCTGGAGGGCTCGCCATATCAGGTTGATTTAGTAGTGGGCCAGGATTTCAGTGGCAGCCGCGGGGTATGGATTCCGACCAACGTTGTCCGGGCCGAGTGGATTACTGATCAGGGTGCTCAGCCCATTCAAAGCCGCTACGGCGACATTCCGGCTATCAGTCTGGAGTCGGTGTCGGCCGGAGACCGAGTGGTGTACGAGTCTCAACCTGAGCTACTGCGCTACTCGAATTCGGACAAGTTTCAGGCCTTTGGTCAGCACAAGGGGTATCCGGATCTGTATGCCCAGCATCAGGCACGGGGGCTGTCGGGACGAATAGTCGAAGCCTACAGCCGGCATGCCAAATTGCTGGTTGGAAAATTTCAAAACGACGCGCAGGACGGATTACGGATCGAGTTTGTGGTCGATGCGGATCAAAGCGCTGCAACCCTGTTTTATCAGCAAGCGCCCTTGGCCGGGCATCAGGTGATCCTGTTTCAGGGCCAACAACAGCGCATTGAACGCACCGATGCACAGGGGCGGGTGGCTTTAGATCTGGTGCCCGGGGTACCTGCATTACTGGACGCGGTGGTCATCGAGGCCGTCGACCCCAGCGGGCGGCGGGGAATCGAGCAGGCCCAATGGTTCAGTTACTGGGCCAGCACCTATCTGACGCCGCGATGATTGTCATGTAGCTGTAATGCTTTGTTCACACACTGCCTCAAACAGGAGTGAATATGCAGCGATTAGTGATTGTCAGCGATGCATGGGGCCAGCAGGTCAATGGCGTCGTCACCACCTTGACCCGCACCTGCCAAGAGATGCGAAGCCGGGGAATTGAGGTTCAGGTCATCGGGCCGGACTCGTTTCGTTCATTTGCCATGCCGGGATACAGCGAGATTCGGTTAGCCATCCTGCCCTATCGCAAACTGGCCGCTCGCTTGGCCGAAGCCCGTCCGGATGGCATCCATATTTCCACCGAGGGGCCACTGGGTTGGGCTGCTCGACGTTACTGCCGCAAGCATGGCATTCCATTTACGACCAGTTTCCACACCCGGTTTCCCGATTACGTGCGGGCGCGATTGCCCATCCCAACGGCCTGGACTTGGGCTTGGTTACGTCACTTTCACAGCCCCAGTGCGGCGGTCATGACGGCGACTCAAAGCCTGGAAGACGAATTGAAATCTCGGGGTTTCGATCGTTTGGTGCGCTGGAGCCGGGGTGTGGATCTAGAGGTCTTTGTCCCTCGGCTTGAGCCCTCGGCGAGCACAGAGCCTTGCCTGCTGTACTTGGGCCGGGTGGCGCAAGAAAAAAATGTCGAGGCCTTTTTGGCCCTGCAGGACCAGGTGCCTGGCCGTTACGTGGTGGTGGGTGATGGTCCCATCCGCGAATCCTTGCAAGCTAAACATCCGCAGGTGGAATGGCGCGGCTATCAAAGCGGCCAAACGCTGCGCGATTCCCTCGCCGAGGCGGATTGCATGGTCTTTCCCAGTCGCACCGACACCTTCGGTTTGGTCATGATCGAAGCCATGGCTTGCGGCACGCCGGTTGCCGCTTTTCCAGAGCAAGGACCCTTGGAAGTTATTCAGCCGGGCGTCAGCGGTGGCCTGTCGGAGGACTTGGCCGAGGCTGCAGCCCAGGCCCTGAACTGCACCCGGGCAGATGCGCGGCGACGGGCTGAGCACTTTTCTTGGCAGCGTTCGACGGATCAGTTCGTTGAAACCGTGACACGAGTTTCATCAAATCGTCACGATGGCGTCACCGCATCGTCATAAAAGCGTCGGAATCTAAGGTAACTCAGCGATTTGGAAGCTTGCCATGTTTGCAAAGCTTGATCAGGTTGAACGTCCTTTCTGCATTTGGGCTGCGCGCCTTCACCAACGTCGATTTTGGGGGCCTTGGTTTCAGTTTTTCTCCTGGGTGGGTAACGGTCCGGCCTGGGGAATTTTGCTTAGCTGGTGCGCTTGGTACAGCTGGGATGAGATCGGTCAGGATCTGCTAGTCATTACCGCCATCAATCTGCTGCTGTATCGAATTTTAAAGGGCAAGACCGTACGCCGCCGGCCCTTTGTCAGTATCGCTCAGGTGTCCAACGGGGCCCGTGCTCTGGACGAATTTAGTTTTCCTTCCGGCCACACCTTGCATGCAGTGGCGATCACCTCGGCCCTGCTGTTAAGCATGCCTGGCTTGGCTGTGTGCCTGATGCCGGTGACGGCCATGATTATGCTCAGTCGCGTGGTGCTGGGGCTGCATTATCCCAGCGATGTTATGGCCGGTGCCGCACTGGGTCTGCTGGTTAGCGGTTGGGTATTGGGCTTTTAGAGCCCGCGTGCTACAACTCCGCTCCTGATATCGGAGCGTCCTGTGAATCTTTCCACCCTGGCAGTGTTCCTGCCGACTTTTGCCTTTGTCTCGGTCACCCCGGGCATGTGCATGATGCTGTCCTTGTCCTTGGGGATGACCTATGGCGTACGTGGTGCTTTGCCCATGATGGCCGGCGAGCTGGTCGGTGTCGGCTTGGTCGCCTGCTTGTCGGTCTTGGGTGTGGCGGCGCTTCTGTTGGCGTATCCGGCGGGGTTTTTCTGGTTCAAGTTGATCGGCGGCACGTATCTGGCTTATCTGGGCGTTCAGATGTGGCGCTCCCGGGGATCTTTGGCGGTACCTGAACCGGGCTCGGCTCCGGCGCTGGATGCGAAAGCCCTAGTGATACAGGGGTTTGTGACCGCCGTGGCCAACCCCAAGGGCTGGGCGTTTTTTATGGCGCTGCTACCGCCTTTTATCGATCCCGCTCGGCCCTTGCCCGGACAACTGGCGCTGTTGATTGCCCTGATTCTGGTGTTGGAGTTTGCCAGTCTGTTGATCTATGCCGGCGGTGGCCGGGTGATGGCCAGTTTTCTGAGCCGCTCCGGCAACGTTCGACTGATTAACCGTATTGCCGGCACCCTAATGGTCGGGGTCGGCATGTGGCTTTGGGTCGACTAACGTTTCGACCCGCGGGGTATCTCTGGTAGTGTTCGTGCTCGCTTTGGAGCCCCAATGTTTCGTTTTTTTGAATCTTTAACACAGCCCTTTCCGCCCGAGCCGCCGACCCAACCACCGAGCGGGCTGTATGCCTTTTGCCGCCACTACACCCAGGGCATGGAGCCCTGGCTGGTGGTGTTGTCTTGCCTGTCGGCAATAGTTGCGTTCTTCGAGGCCGGCTTGTTTTGGATGCTCGGACAGCTAGTGGATTGGCTGGTCGAACAAAACCCAGACACCCTGATCGCCGAGCGTCGGACTGAATTGCTGCTGTTTGGCGCCTTTGTGCTGATCCTGTTGCCCAGTCTGATTTGGCTGCGCAGTACGGTGATGCACCAAACGCTGCTGGGCAACTATCCCATGGCCATCCGCTGGCGGGCACACCGCTATCTGCTGGGCCAGTCCATGAGCTTTTACCAAGACGAATTCGCAGGCAGAGTCGCCACCAAGATGATGCAAACCGCGTTGTCGGTACGAGAAACCGTGATGAAGCTGTTGGACGTCATGGTCTATGTCTCGGTGTATTTTTTCTCGATGGTGTTCCTGATCGGGCAAAGCGATCCGGTCCTGATGATTCCGATGTTGGGGTGGTTGGCGGGCTATGCCCTGGTGCTTCGTTATTACCTGCCGCGGTTGAAACAGTCGGCCATGGATCAGGCCGACGCGCGATCGATGATGACCGGCCGGGTGGTCGACAGCTACACCAATATTCAGACGGTTAAGTTGTTCAGCCACTCTCGACGGGAATCTGATTACGCTCAAGAGGCGATGGATCAGTTTTTGGGCACAGTGCATCGTCAAATGCGCTACGGCACGGGCTTAAACGTCAGCGTCAATACGCTGATCTATGTGCTGCTGTTCGTGGTGGGATGCTTTTCGATTTATCTCTGGACCCTCAGCGCTATCACGGTTGGGGCGATCGCCGTGGCGGTCAGCATGGCGCTTCGTTTGAACGGCCTGGCCCAGTGGATTATGTGGGAAGTCAGCATGCTGTTCGAGAACCTTGGCATGGTGGCGGACGGGCGAAATACGCTGTCCCAGCCCCATCAAATTGTCGATGTGCCCGATGCCAAGCCGTTGGCGGTTACCGCCGGTGGCATTGAGTTTGACCGGGTCAGCTTCCATTACGGCAAGTCCGAGGGCGTGCTCGAGGACTTTAATCTAAGCGTTAAACCGGGCGAGAAAATCGGCCTGGTAGGGCGCTCTGGCGCGGGTAAGTCCACGTTGGTTAATTTGTTGTTGCGCTTTCACGATGTTGAAAAAGGCCAAGTGCGCATCGACGGCCAGCCGATCGATCAGGTGAGCCAGGAAAGCCTGCGGGCATCTATCGGCATGGTGACGCAAGACACCTCGTTGTTGCATCGCTCGATCCGGGAAAACCTGTTGTACGGCAGCCCTGATGCGGACGATGCGGCAATGTTCGAGGCTGCCCGTCAGGCCGAAGCCGATGACTTTATCGCCGAGTTAACCGATCCCTTTGGCAATCGTGGCTACGACGCGCAGGTCGGTGAGCGGGGCGTCAAGCTGTCCGGGGGCCAGCGTCAGCGTGTGGCGATCGCCCGGGTCATGCTCAAAAACGCACCGATCTTGATCCTGGACGAAGCCACCAGTGCCCTAGACTCCGAGGTCGAGGCGGCCATTCAATCGAGCCTGCAACGCTTGATGGCGGACAAGACCGTGATCGCCATTGCCCATCGGCTGTCGACCATTGCGGCCATGGATCGCCTGGTGGTTCTGGACGAGGGGCGGATTGTTGAGCAGGGCACGCATCAGGAGCTGGTGCAGGCCGGGGGTATCTATGCCAAGTTATGGGCGCACCAAACCGGTGGGTTTTTAGGGCTGGATTAATGATCGGAATTACCATGGGCGACCCCGCGGGGATCGGTCCCGAGATCATCGTCAAAGGATGGTCGGCGATGTCAGGCCACCGCGTGGTCTATGGCGATGTACAGGTCCTCAAACACGCGGCTGAGCAGTTCGCTCCGGCACTAGAGGTGTCTGTGCAAGGCCCGACGGACGATCCAAAGGTCTTGGTGGTGGTGCCCTGTGGGGAGTTGCCCACGCCGCCGCAGCCCGGCGTGCTGTCGCCTGCCGCTGGGGCGGCTGGGTTCCAGGCCCTGGAACACGCGGTCGGCGCTGCGCTGCGGGGTTCCTTGACCGCCGTGGTAACCGCACCGATTCACAAAGAGGCCTGGTCCCGGGCTGGCATTCACTACCCTGGGCATACCGAGTACTTGGCCCAGCAGGCAGGCACCGAAGTGGCCATGATCCTGGCTAACGACGAGTTAGCGGTGGCGCTAGCCACGGTGCACTGCTCGATGCAGCAGGCGATTGAGCAGATCCGGGTGGGTGCGGTGGATGCCATTTTGCCCAAGGCTTGGGCGGCGGCCCAGGCCTTGGGATTTGACACCCCTCGCATTGCGGTGGCCGGGCTCAATCCCCACGCCGGCGAGCAGGGCCTGTTCGGTGACGAGGAGATTCAATTCATCGAGCCTGCGATTCGCCGATTTAACCGCCCCTCGGTGACCGGGCCCTATTCAGGCGACACGGTGTTCATGCGCGCCCGCCAAGGCGAATTCGATCTGGTGGTGGCCATGACCCACGATCAGGGCCTGATCCCGGTCAAGTACTTAGGGGTCGAGCGTGGCGTAAATTTCACTGCGGGCCTGCCCTTTGTGCGGACCAGTCCGGATCACGGCACGGCCTTTGAAATCGCAGGAACCGGTCAGGCGGACCCCAGCGCGATGGTGTATGCCTATGATCAAGCCCTGCGCATTCTTAATCGACGGTCGGCCACGCCTTAAGCCGTTCAAAGTACTCGGCGGGCAAATAGGCCTGACCCGCTAGCAGATGCCCTAGGTATTCGCGACAGGGCCGGGCGTCGGAATCAAATGGCGGCTGCGCTTGATAGGCCACGGCGTCGACCCACTGGCCGTCCGAGCGCTGACACCTTACGTTGATGCGCTGGTACAGGTTATCCGCCACAGCCTCGTAGTGATCCAGAACATCCAGCGCGGCTTGATCCACCTGGTTCAGGGTGCCGTACACGCATTCCCCGGGGCAGGGCTGAATATTCGTCACGCCTCCCAGAATCAATGACGAGGCGGTTTTGTCAAAGCACACCCGATAGTCGTCCAGACGGCCACCCACGACCTCATGCACACGCAATCCTTCTGGGCGCAAGCGAGCGGTCTCTAAGCGCTCGATATTCATGTTCGAGCCAAAGGCAAAGTAATAAATCAAGATGGGGTCCTTCGTGTTCTGATGGTTTGCCAACTATGGTACGGAATCTAGCTAAACCGCTCCAAGGAGGGCTGCAGTTGCCGGTAAACTGCGCTGCGTTCGAGTAACTCAACATGGGTGCCGCGGTCGACAAAGGCGCCGGCCTCAAGCACCAGGATCTGATCGGCATCCTCGATCGTACTGATGCGGTGGGCGATGACCAAGGTCGATATACGTCCCCGTAACCCAAACAACGTTTGCTGGATCCGTTGCTCGCTGTGGCTGTCCAGGGCGCTGGTAGCCTCGTCTAACAACAGCCAGCGCGCCTGGTGCAATAGGGCTCGGGCGATCGCAATGCGCTGACGCTGGCCGCCGGACAGTTGCACCCCTCGTTCGCCTACTCGGGTGTCATAGCCCTGGGGTAACGACTGAATGAAGCTATCGGCGCCTGCGGCTTGCGCGGCTTCTTGAATCTCTGAATCACTCGCCCCGGGACGCCCAAAGGCAATGTTCTCGCGGATGCTCGAGCTGAACAGGCTGGGTTGCTGCGGCACGATAGCAAAATAGCGGCGCAGATCCTGCTCTGAGATCTGCGTCAGATCTGTGTCGCCAATCAAGATCTGACCGCGATCCGGGGCGCGAAAGCGCAACAGCAGGTCAAACAGCGTTGACTTGCCGGCACCCGAGGGGCCGACCACGGCGGTGGTTTGACCGGCCTTCAATTCGATGGACAGACCCTTCAGCACCGGTTGTTCTGGGCGTTGGGGATAGCTGAAATGCAGGTCTTGAATCTTTATGTCCTGCGCCTGGCTCGGCAAGGAGGTGTGGCCGTAGTGATGGGGCGCACTTAGGTTGACGAACTCGGCCAGCCGCTCAGTGGCGCCGATCGCTCGCTGCACCTCGCTGGTAACCTCGGCCAGCGTCGCCGCACCTAGAGCGACCAGCAAGGCATAAAAGACAAAAGCCGACAGATCACCAGGACTCATGGTGCCGGCGATCACGTCCCCGCCCCCGACCCACAACATCAGCGATAGGGCGGCAAAGACCAACACAATGACGGCTGCAATTAGCAAGCTGCGTTGGAAAATCCGCCGCCGCGCCACCGCAAAGGCGCTTTCAACTCGTTCCCCAAACTGTGCCTTGATGTACTCAATCTGACCGAAGGCCTGCACGGTTTTGATCTCTTGAATGGCTTCGCCCGCATTTTGACCCACATCGGCCAAGGTGTCCTGGGATGCCCGGGACAGCGCCCGTACCCGACGACCCAGAAACAAAATGGGGGCCAGCACGCAGGGCACGGCAATGAGGATCAACAGTGTCAGTCGAGGACTGGTGGCTAGCATCATCACCAGCCCGCCGACACTGGTGAGCACATTGCGCAGGGCCATTGAGATGGCCGATCCAATCAAGCTTTGCAGGATCGTGGTGTCCGCGGTGATGCGGCTCATGATCTCGCCTGACAGGTGCTGGTCAAAATACCCGGGAGGCTGCTCGATCAGGCGATCAAAGGCGCGCTGACGCAAATCGGCACTGACGCGTTCCCCAAGCCAAGACATCATATAAAAACGTACAAAGGTACCGACCGCCATCAGCAGGCTGATCACCATCAAGACTGCCAGACCCAGTTTCAGATCTGCCAGGTCGTTTTGGCCCAGACCGCGATCGACGACCCAGCGGATGCCCTGGCCCAGGGTCAGGGTGACCCCAGCGGTGACCAGTAACGCCGCACAGGCGATAACAAGCTGTCTGGGATAGCGGCCTAGCTGCTCCCCAATCAGCCTAAGAGGGTTCACTGGGACTGAGTGATTTCACTGACTTTTCCGTCAGCAAAGCGGATTTCCAATTTTTCAGACGCCGTCATCTCGTCCCCAATGCTCTGGCGACGCACATAGATCCAGCGATCATTTTCCAATCGGTTGACCAATACCGGGGTGCCCACCAAAAACCGAACTTGTTCTCGGGTCATGCCTATCTCCAGGGCGTCGATGTCGGTTTGGCTTAGCTGATTGCCTTGCTCGACCGGGATTTGATAAACGCCTGGAAATTGCGAGCAGCCGGTTAATACAGCGAGGAATAGCAAGGGGATTAGTTTTGGCACTGAACAGGTCCTGTTGGTAGAGTGACGACGTTTTATCACGGGGGACGTCCTTTGTCAGGTATTCGAGACGAGCTAAAAAACGCCGGTCTAAAGGTCACAGGGCCTCGGATTCAGGTGTTGGAATACTTGGAGCAGGCGACCGATCGGCATGTCAGCGCCGAGGACATCTGGACCGCGCTAAAAGACGCGGGCGCGGATGCCTCGTTGGCCACCGTGTATCGTGTTTTGACCCAGTTTGAGTCGGCCGGCCTGGTGCAACGTCACACCTTTGAGGGCAATACCTCGGTGTTTGAGTTGGCCGATGACGACCACCACGATCACATGGTGTGCACCAAATGTGGTGGGGTGACCGAATACATGGACGATCTGATCGAACAGCGTCAGCATCAGATCGCCGCCGAACACGGGTTCGAGGTCAGCGATCATGTGCACGTGATGTATGGCCTGTGCCGGGAATGCCAGGCCGGTTAGGCCGCCGTCCAACCCCCATCAATTTTCAGCGCGCTGCCGGTTACGTATCGACTGGCGTCGCTGGCCAGATAGACCGCCGCGGCCCCGATGTCTTCGGGGCTCGGTAAACCCGGCAACGGAATCATCCGTTCGACCATGGCTGCAAACTCTGGATTCTCGAAAAAGCTTTCGGTCATGGGGGTCATAACAAAGGTCGGGCACAGGGTGTTGGTGCGGATTCCTCGTGGGCCCAATTCGACTGCCATGGCCCGGGTCAACCCCTCCAGTGCCGCCTTGGTCATGCAATAAACCGTGCGACCGGGGCTGCCGACATGGGCCATCTGACTGGACATGTGGATGATACTGCCGCCGTCGTTCATCTGCTCCAGAACCGTTCGGGTTAGGCGAAAAACACTTTTGACGTTCAAGTCGATCAATCGATCCAGGGTGTCATCACTGACCTCGCCGATCGGCTCGGGCTGGTTGGTGCCGGCGTTATTCATCAGGATATCCAACGGTCCCAGAGCGCGAACAGCCTGCAACGCGTCATCACTCAGCACATCCCCGACCACGGGCACAATGTTCCCGTGCTCTTGGGCCAGCGATTGTAAATCACTGTCTGTTCGGGCCAAGGCATAGACCCTTGCTCCAGCGTTGGCCATGGACAAGGCAATGGCGCGCCCCAGCCCTTTGCCTGCGCCGGTTACCAATGCCTGTTTTCCTGCTAACGTCTCGCTCATATTGCCCTCGGTTGAAGTAAGTGAATTGGTGATTGCATTCGAATGCACTCCTGCTACGATACGGAGGAATTAGCATAAAAACGACCCCCTGGAGACCCCATGGCCAAAGTTCTAAAGCACGGACGAGAAGAATCACTGCGTCGCGAGGATGACGCCAAAGTACAAACCATTGTTTCGGATATCATCCGTGACATTGAAGACCGAGGCGATGCCGCGGTCAAAGAGTACACCGCAAAGTTTGATAAATTCGAGTCTGACAATCTGCGCCTAAGCCGGGAACAGATTGACGCCTGCTATCAAGAACTGACCCAAGAAAACCTGGACGACATCGCGTTTGCCCAGGCCCAGGTCAAGAATTTTGCTCAAATCCAGCGCGCCAGCATGTTGGACGTCGAAGAAGAAACCCTGCCCGGTGTGATCTTGGGTCACAAGCATCTGCCGATGAACGCGGTGGGTTGTTACGTGCCCGGGGGCAAGTACCCGCTAGTGGCCAGCGCCCACATGTCCGTGGTGACTGCCAAGGTCGCAGGTGTGCCTCGGGTTATCGCCTGCTCGCCGCCGTTTAACGGGCGACCGAACCCCGCGGTTGTGGTGGCTATGGACATGGCCGGTGCTGACGAGATTTACACCATGGGCGGCATCCAGGCGATCGCGGCGATGGCGGTGGGCACCGAGACCATCGGTGGCGTCGACATGATTGTTGGCCCGGGCAACGCCTTTGTGGCCGAGGCCAAACGCCAACTGTTTGGCCGTGTCGGCATCGACTTGTTTGCCGGTCCGACCGAGACACTGGTGATCGCGGACGAGACCGTGGATGGCGAGCTGTGTGCGGCTGACTTGCTAGGCCAAGCGGAACATGGACCCAACAGCCCGGCCATCTTGTTGACCAACTCCGAGCAGTTGGCCCGTGACACCATGGCCGAAGTTGAGCGCCAACTGACCATCCTGCCGACGGCTGATATCGCCAAAGTGGCCTGGGATGAGTATGGCCAGGTGATTGTTTGTGACAGTTACGAAGAAATGGTCGAGGTGGCTGACGACATCGCCAGCGAGCACGTGCAGGTGATGACCCAGGATCCTGACTATTTCCTGAATAACATGACCAATTACGGAGCCTTGTTCCTGGGTGAAAAAACCAACGTCAGTTACGGCGACAAGGTTATCGGCACCAACCACACCTTGCCCACCCGCAAGGCCGCCCGTTACACCGGTGGATTGTGGGTCGGTAAATTCATCAAGACCTGTACCTATCAGCGGGTCTTGACCGAAGAGGCCAGTGTACACGTCGGCGAGTACTGCTCTCGCTTGTGCGACCTAGAGGGCTTTATGGGTCACAAAGAACAGGCGGACATTCGCGTTCGCCGATACAAGAAAGACTGAGTTGGCTTCGGTCACGTCCTACGACGTGGCGGCGCGGGCTGGGGTATCCCAGTCTGCGGTGTCCCGTACGTTTTCCAAGAACGGCAAGGTGGCGGCTGCCACCAAAGCCCGTGTCCTAAAAGCCGCCGAAGAGCTGGGCTATCAACCGAATTTGTTAGCCCGCAGTTTAATCACCGGAAAAACCGGCATGGTGGCAGCGATTGTCAGTCAAACCAGCGGGCGCTATTACCCTGAAGTGGTGCAAATGCTGGCTACGGCACTCGAAAGCGCCGGCAAGAAAATGCTGCTGTTCTACACCGACGGTCGGATCGATCGGGTCGAAGAGGTGCTGACCGAAATTGGCCGCTATCAAGTCGATGGAATCATCGCCACGACTCAGTTCGCTCCAGATCGCCGGGAAATGATTCGTGCCCTGGGGCGACCGCTGATGCTGGTGAACCGGGTCGACCCCAAGCACGAGTTTCCTGCGGTGATTTGTGAACAAACCGAGGCCGCATCTGGGCTTGCCAACTCTCTGGTCGAGGCCGGCCGCAAGCGTGTTTTGTTGCTCTCCGGTCCCAAGGATAACTTTGTTGCCCGGCACCGTCTGATGGGCGCATTGGACGGCCTAGGCAGTGCGTATCTGGATACGGTCAAAGGTGACTTCACCTATGACTGCGGGGTGGCTGCGGCGCATCAAATCACGTCGATGAAGGCTGACGCGGTAATGTGCATCAACGACTCCATGGCGACCGGCGTGATTGACGGCCTGGATCGACTCGGCGTTCAGGTGCCACAGGATATCTGGGTCACCGGCTTTGACGGCTCGTTCGCCGGATCCCTGGGCCGCTATGATCTGACTACTTATGTTCAGCCCATCGAATCCATGGTCAATGAGGCCGTCCGTCAGCTGTGCTTGATCATCGATGAGCCAGATACCACGGTGCCGGGACAGACCTTTCAGGGCCAGGTTCGAGTCGGACGGTCGGCGCCACTGTGAGCTCGATCGTCTGGTTGCCAGGGACGCTGTGCGACCAGCGTTTATTTGCGCCTCAGCGGGCCGAGTTTGGCGGTCAGGTCGCCACGGTCAGTCAATTTGATTCGGTGACGGCTCAAGCCCATGCGGTCTGGCAAGCGCTGCCGGACGCGCCGGTGGCCTTGGTTGGCTTAAGTTACGGCGGCATTCTGGCGCTGGAGATGATTCGTCAGCACCCCGAACGGGTCACACATCTGGCGGTGCTAGACGCCAATGCGCGCAATGACACCGGCGACAAACAGCGCCAGCGCAATGCGCTGATCGAGCAAGTGGCTTCCGGCGAATTTGAAACCATCGTCATGGATCAATTGAAGCCTTTGTATTTGGCGCAAAAAAACCGTGAGAACGCCGACATACTGAATACCGTTAGGGACATGGCATTGGAGCAGGGTCAGGCGGTCTTGGCGCGGCAAATTCGAGCCGTTCGAGACCGCCCCGACCAACGGCCGCATCTGCCCAAGATCCGTGTGCCGACCCTGATCCTGGCCGGCGACGAGGACGTCCTATGTCCCCAGGACCGGCAAGTGGAGATGCACGAATTGATTCCACACTCGGACCTCGTCATGCTAGCGGATTGCGGGCATTTATCGACGCTAGAGGCGCCAGCCGCCGTCAATCAAGCCCTCGCGACACTATTTGACCAATAAGGGAATACCATGCGCAGTACCGATCGTATTTTAACCACTCATGTGGGCAGCTTGCCCCGCTCTGAAGCGGTCACCGAGGGCGTCTTTGCCCGGGAGCACGGCACGCCGATCGACGAGGCTGCCTTCCATCAAACCCTGACTGACGCGGTGCAGGACACGGTTCGCCGCCAGGTCGAGAATGGGGTGGATTTGGTCAGCGACGGTGAACAGTCAAAAATCAGTTACGCGACCTACATCAAGGATCGCATCACTGGCTTTGATGGGGACAGCCCACGACGCACCCCGAAAGATCTGGAAGTGTTTCCAAATTACGGTGCCTGGGCCAGCCGCTCGGGTGGTGTGCCGGAGTACAAGCGCCCCAAGTGCGTCGGCCCGATCGAAGTCAAATCGATGGACCCGTTGAACGAGGATCTGGACTTCTTTACGCAAGCGCTGCAGGCCTCCCCGGCGGTCGGCGGCTTTATGAATGCGGCCAGCCCCGGGGTGATTGCGCTGTTTCAACCCAATGAGTACTACGCAAGCGATGACGAGTACCTAGAAGCCCTGGCCGAGGCCATGCGGGTCGAGTACGAAGGCATTGTGAATGCTGGATTCCAGTTGCAACTGGACAGCCCAGATCTGGGTCTGGGACGCCATATGATGTTCAAGGATACTGAAGACGCCGAATACATGGCCCGGATCGAGCGCCACGTCGAGGTGTTGAACCATGCCACTCGCAACATCGCCCCCGAGCAGATGCGCATGCACATTTGTTGGGGTAACTATGAAGGACCGCACGTCTGTGATGTGGGCCTGGAAGTGATTCTGCCGACGGTGCTCAAGGCTCGACCGGCGGCCTTGTTGTTTGAAACCGCCAACCCCCGCCACGGTCACGAGTGGCAAGTCATTCGCGATCATGCCTCGCTGATCGGTGAAGAAAAAATCTTGGTGCCCGGCGTGATCGACTCGACCAGTAACTTTGTCGAGCACCCGGAGCTAGTGGCCGAGCGAATCGAGCGCTTTGCCAACATCGTGGGTCGCGAGCGGGTGATTGCCGGCACGGACTGCGGATTCTCGACCTTTGCCGGGTTTGGCAGCGTGCAAACAGACGTCGTTTGGGCCAAGTTGAAGACCCTGGCCGAGGGTGCCGAGCTGGCCAGTCAGCGTCTATGGGGCCGTTCATGAGCATCCAACTGGGCCAGCGCTGCGCCAGTTTCAAATCCCGCCTGGCTCAGGGCGATTTTTTGCTGGGGACCTTTCAGAAAACACCGCACATGCACGTGACCGAGGTGTTGTCGTTGTCGACTTTGGATGTCGTGTGCCTGGATGCGGAACACGCGCCGTTTAATCGTGGCGATCTGGATGCCTGTTGCGCGATTGCCCGGGCCAATGACTTGCCCAGTGTCGAGCGGGTCTCGCACAACAGCCCCGAGGCCATTTTGGACGCGCTGGATCGTGGGGCCGGTGGCATTGTGGCGCCGCATGTGCGCTCGGCGGCCGAAGCCCAGGCTTTGGTTAAAGCCTGCGAATACGGCGCCGGTGGCCGGGGCTTTGCAGGTTCAACCCGGGCGGCCTGGTATGCCACCCGGGGTATGCCGGGACATTTGGAGGGCACACCCAACGAAGTGTCGGTGATCGCGCAGATCGAGGACGTTGAGGCCTTGGCCGAGATCGATGATATTGCTGCTGTGCCGGGCATTGATGCCTTGTTTATTGGCCGGGCGGACCTGACGGTCGCGCTGGGCGAGACAAATATGAAAGCGCCAGTGGTCATCGAGGCGGTGGAAACCATCATGCAAGCCTGTCGTGCGGCCAACCGAGCCGTGGGTATGTTTGTCGGTGACCTAAGCGAAGTGCCGGATTGGCGGGCCCAGGGGGCCTCTTTGTTTCTGCTCGGTAGCGATCACTCGATGATGTTGCAAGGCGCCGCGGCGCTGCGCTCACAGGTCGGTCAATAGCGCCGACTGGATTCCCAGGGCCTCCAGGTCCTTGGGATCCAGCGACAGGTCCAGCCCTCGCTGACCGGCGGACAGGTACACCCGCTCAAATTCGAAAGCCGACGCGTCTATCCATTGCGGACAAGGACGTTTTTGGCCAAATGCGCTAATGCCTCCAACGCGATAGCCGCTGACTCGCTCGGCCTCCTCGGTGCTGGCCATTTGCGCGCGTTTGGCTCCCAGTATTCTTGCCGCGCGCTTTAAGTTCAGCGTGCGGTGGGCGGGCACCATCATGCAGGCAAAACCCTGATCGGATTGCACCATCAGGGTTTTGAACACCCTCTCGGCCGAGACTCCCATTCCCGCAGCGGCCGCTTCGGCATAGCCGGATGACCCATCGGCATCAAAGGGATGCAGATCAAAGGGCACCCCCCGGGCTTTTAACCACCGAACCGCTGGGGTCACGTGTGAATCTGATAACAGGGCGTGTACTCGCCCTCGAGCTTCATCCGTCCCTGGGTCACAAAACTTCGTAGCAGCTCGTCCATTTTGCTCATCAGCGCCGGATCGCCGGTCAGTTGGAACGGGCCGTGTTCGCGCACCGCTTGCACCCCGGGGGCTTTGACGTTGCCGGCCACGATGCCGCTAAAAGCCCGGCGCAGATTGGCCGCTAGTTCGTGCACCGGTTGCTCGGTGGACAGGTTCAGCGACGCCATATTCTCGTGGGTGGGGGCAAAGGGTTCTTGGAAGCTGCGGTCGATGTGCAACTTCCAGTTATAGGTAAAGGCATCTTGCTGGGCGCTGCGAAAATCGTGTACTGACTGAATGCCGGCCTTCATATGCTGGGCCACACGCACCGGATCGTTGATCACCAACTCGTAATGATTGGCCGCCTCATCGCCCAGGGTGGCGCGAATAAAGGCATCGACCTGCAGCAGGAACGGCTTGCTTTCGGTCGGTCCGGTAATGACCAGGGGCATGGGCTGATCGGCGTTGTCGGGGTGCATCAGAATGCCCAATAGGTACAGCAACTCTTCGGCTGTGCCGGGGCCGCCGGGGAAGACGATAATGCCGTGGCCGACCCGAACGAAGGCCTCCAGTCGCTTTTCAATGTCCGGCATGATGACCAGCTCGTTCACGATCGGGTTCGGTGCCTCGGCGGCAATGATGCCCGGCTCGGTGATACCCAGGTATCGACCGTCTTGGATTCGTTGTTTGGCGTGAGCGATGGCCGCGCCTTTCATCGGGCCTTTCATCGCGCCCGGCCCACAGCCTGTGCAGATGTCCAGCTTGCGTAAGCCCAGCTCGTGGCCGACTTCCTTGGTGTAGTCGTATTCAACACGGTTGATGCTGTGTCCGCCCCAGCACACCACCATGGACGGTGTGCGCCCAGCGATTAGGGCGTCGGCGTGACGCAGCAAGTGAAAGACCGCATTAGAGGTCTGCTGACCGTCACTCAAATCGTATTGACGAAGAGTAGTTTGGGTGTACAGCAAGTCTCGGACCACGCTGAACAGGTGCTCGCGAATGCCGGTAATGATGTGCCCGTCCACAAAGGCGCCGGTGGGGGCATTGTCGATTTGCAACCGAATACCGCGCTCAAAGCCCTGCACTTCAATTTTAAAGTCCGGGTACTGGTCGATAATCGAATAGCCATCGTCACTGTTCGAGCCAGAATTGAGCACCGCCAGCGCACACTTGCGCACCAACTCGTACAGCCCGTCGATTGAGGGGTCGGTCAGCATGGCGACTTCGTTTTGAGTTAATAAGCTTAGGTGGGCTCTGGGACTAACGCTGGCACTGATGGTTTGCATGGATTCTCCTTATCAACCGTTGAGGGTATCAAAGCCCGATGACAGCGCAATCCTTGTTTCACCGGTCCGCTAACCCTATGGTTTTAGGATGTTAGGCAAGCCCCCGCGTCCACAGCACTGCCAATTGTGCCGGCGCCAGACTCCGCACTTGACCGTGCACCACTTGTTTCCCAAAAGCCGTCACCGGGACACCAAACTGGTCAAGCTGCACGGTAAGCAACGACTCCGTTTGGCAGTCGAGTGGCTGTGTTCAGCCTGTCACAAACACCTGCATCGAATGATCAACGAGCGCGATCTGGCGTATCACTATTGCTCATTAGAGAAGTTGCAGGCGCACCCGGACATTGACGAGTTTGTGCAATGGCTGCGCACCAAGCCAGACGACTTCACCCCCAAAACCTCCCGCAGGCGGCGTTCATGAATCGGTATTACTGGCTGTTACGCCAGTCTGACCTGTCGACCTGGTTAAAGCCGGAGTTGGCGGCGTTATCGGTGCAAGCCTCCGATCAGTTGTTGGATTTGCCGAAACCCGGGCGGGCGGTGGATCCGCAGGCGCTGGATGCTTGGTGTCAATACTGGCTAGGCGAGACCGGTTGGCGGGTGTTGCGTCAACGGGAACAAGTCGCTGTTCTGCGCCCGCGCTTAGACGAATAGTTTCTCGCAGTGTCAGCGCATGCTCAGGCGCCCAGGCCGGCAGCGCCAGCAGTAACAACAGTGCGGGCCAAGCCTGGGGACGCGCTTGCAGCCGGGGCGTCAGGGTGGAAATCAAGGGTCTACGATCTGGATCCCTGTGTTGTGCCATGACCAGCGTCGCCTGCCAGGCACGGGAAAATCCCCGGGTGCGACCGGCCAGCGCGCTCAGCAAGCGGCCCAGGGAATAGACGTCACTGGGCGTGCCGATCGGCCGCCCAGACAGTTGCTCCGGTGCCGACCAGTGCGGATGCCATTGCCTGGCATGTTGACCCGGCGTAACGCTGGCCCCAAAGTCAATCAGCCGAATCTCTCCGGCCTCCGAGGCCAGCACATTGGTCGGATTCAGATCCCCATGCAGCCAACCGGCTGTGTGGCATTCGTTCACGGCACGGGCCAGATTTGAAGCCACGGCGCGCACCCAAATCGGATCCAAACGGGGATGCTCAAGGTAGTCAGCTAGGGTTGGCCACGGGCAGTACTCGATGACCAAATCGCCGGTTGCGGTCAGGTCAAATAGGGTGCAGCGGAAGTCAGACCGCATTTGCCCCAGCGTCCGCTCGCCGTCGGTGGATGCCGACTGAAGCACGACCCATCGATCTAACCAAGAATCTTTGGCCAGTACCGTACGCGGGCCCAGGGTGCGCGCGGGACGATATCGCTCAGGCATTTGAGCAATTCCAGACGATTTGATTGGGCCCAAACCGATGACCGCTGTCAGCTGGGGATTGCGTGCTGAAGATCCGTGGATGCGGACTGTCGGGATGTTGCCCGGGAAAGCCGGTTGCGATTAGCCAGATGGGCGCGCTTTGCAATACTTCGTTCAGGACTGATTTGGTCAGCGGATCGTCATTCCCTGGGCCCAGGTCTAGCCACAGCCAACCGCGGTCCTGATAGTCAGCCACAAAGGCATCGATGGCCAAGCTGAGTCCGGCTGGGCCTGTGCCAAAGGCCTGCCAATCCAAGTCGGTACCACAGCCGCCCTGGCCACCAAGGTCGAATCGAAACAGGGTGGTGCCTGGGGGCGCGGCCAAGATTTGTTGATTCAAGGCGGCCATTTCGGCCTCGGTTTGATGCAAGCGATCGGTCAAGTGTTGCCGTTGGATTTTCACGCTGGCCAAGTCCCGAGCGGGCACCAAGGTTTGATCGCCACTGGCTTTTTGCAGCCAGTTGGTGGCGGCCAATGGATCCGGTGTGCGGCCATAACCATGCCGCTCCAAGCGCGATAAATACCAAGCCGCCTCGTCCAATCCCCGGGTCCAAGCCTGCAGGAATGCCTGTTCAGCGAACGCAAACCGCGGGGGTTGATCGGTCATGGCCCACTGGCCTAATTGCAACCAGGCCCTGGGGTCGCCCTGGTCGGCTGCCACTTGAACCTGTCGCTGGGTGTGGACCCGGTCGGGGCTCTGATAGGTGCCGCCGTTGGCCAAGCAGACCTGGCGGGTGTCCCAGGTCTTTTGGCCAGGCTCACTCCAGGTTTGAGTGCCCAGTTGCAACAGACTGGGCGGACGCTGACAGGGCCCCTCCGGCGCCTGGGTTGTCTGACATCCCGCCAACAATGCCGTCAGCACTAACCATATTTTCATCGCGAAACCTCCGACGTGAACCATGCCCTAACTCGGCACCTTATCCCTCGTCTGAACAGCCACTGTCCGGTCGTTCTAAACCCGTACTGCTGATCAAGGTGTGACTCAATTTTTACCCGTAAAAAGCTCAGCCCACGCCAATGAGGGCATGGGATTTGAGGAGAAAATAATGAAGCGATGGAACCGCCTGGCTTGCGTTTTGGCATGGCCGATGACGGCGTTTGGGGCCCAGTTGCATGTGGTGGGTCAGGTGGCGGATGCCAACTCGTCTACTGGGTTTAGTGTGGGTATGACCCTGTACAGTTATTCCGAACCCTCTCAGCAACCCTTTACCGTGCATTTCCGAACCGACCAGGGCGAGAGTTCCGTTGACTGTTCAGGCTCTACTCTGTGCTGGGTTGATGTGGATCCGTATTCTGATTTTGAGATCATCGAGCCGACCGCAAGCCTGTATGAGATCCAAAATGACGTTCTCTTGGCCGAGATCAGTCCGTCGATCAACACGGCGATGTTGGGTTCGCCGACCGAGCCGGTAGCTCCGGCCGCGATCGATGCGCAACCCGTCACCCGCAGCCTAGTGGATCAAATCAACCGCAATGCCGATCGTCTG
>CALKMT010000122.1 GCA_938091715.1 uncultured Litorivicinus sp. | reverse complement strand
GGTGGTGTCCGTTTTGACGGATGCCTACGCTTTGGAGCGGACGTTCAATGGTTTGTTTGCCGGGCATCGCCCCCGTTTTCAGCAACGCCTGCGAGCCTTCGTGCGCGAGTACACGCGCTTTCACTTGGACGATAATCAAAGCCTGTTGGCCCTGATTCATGAGGGGCGAGTGATTGGTGCGGCGTTGTTTTGCGCCCCTGGCGCGCATCGGCTTCAACGGTTCTCGGCGCGTTCCCAACTGGCCTTGCTGTCCACGGTGGGTGTCCGGGGGGCGGTGCGCTATCTGCGTTATCAATCCGCTCTCAAAGCATCGATGCCCGCCAGCGAATGGTGTTTTATGCCCCTGGTAGGCGTGTTGCGTGAATTTCAGGGTCAAGGATATGGCCGTCGCTTACTTGAGCACGCCTGGTCGTTGTCCTGTGACATGCCCGAATCCAGTGGAATCGCCCTCGGCAGCGGCGCGGGACAAGCCCAAGCGTTTTATCGGGGCCTGGGTTTTCAACCGGTCGGTGAGCTAGACTTTCGCGGCACCCGGGAAACTTTCTTTTTTAAGGCCTCGTAACCAATGAATCGTGAGCAGCAAATTGTCGCCCGTATCCATGAGTTTTTGCCCTGCTCAACCCCCGCGCAGTGGCTAGAGCAGGCCTGTCTGCCTGAGCATCGGGCGATTTTGTTGATTGACCATGCCAACTGTGAAAAGAAGGCCGCGGCGACGGCCATGAGCCTGATCTGGCGACACACCGATCAGGTGGACTTGCTGCAGAAAATGTCCCAGTTGGCCCGGGAGGAGTTGCTGCACTTTGAGCAGGTGTGCGGTTTTATGCGTGCTCGGGGCATCGCTTATACCGAGCTGACCGCCAGTCGTTACGCGGCCGGTCTGCGAGCAGAGTGCCGCGCTCAGGAACCGGACCGGTTGGTGGATACCTTGCTGGTCGGGGCGATTGTTGAGGCGCGCAGTTGCGAGCGATTTCATGCCTTGGCGCCCTACATCGAGCCACAAGACCCAGAGCTGGCCAAGTACTACCGCTCATTGTTACGCGCAGAAGGCCGACACTTTGAGGACTATTTGAGTTTGGCGGTCGAGCGTAGCAGCCCAGAAATTGTGGATCAGCGGTTAAAGGATCTGTTCGCAGTTGAAGCGTCGTTGATCAGCGAGTCGGATTCAGCGTTTCGCTTTCATTCGGGCCCTTTGACCGAGGCAGTCCCGGCTTAGACCGCTAAGCGCTGGTCCCATCCGTGGTTCCAGTGCGCTAACGCGGCGCCCTGGTCATCTTCAATCCACACCCAAGCATCTGGACGCCAGTCGCCGAGCACCACGCGGGTAGAATCCTGGCGATGGATTGCAGGTCGATGGGTATGACCGTGCACGGTATTGCAGGGGGGTAATGCCCGAACCGCAATGTCCGCAATGGCGGATTCGGTGTGCGCACCCTGACGTTGGCTGGTTTCTCGGGCTTGGTTGGCCATGGCCTGACGCTGTTCGGCGGGTTTGGACAGGAAATCTGCTTTGAATTCCGGCGAGCGGCACAGGCGTCGCCAGTCCTGGTAGGGCTGGTCATCCAAGCAATACTCATCGCCGTGGGTCCACAGCCGCCCCTGATGATCTAACTGCTCAACCACAGTAAAGCCGGCCCGCCGGGCAAATTTCTGACTGATTAAAAAATCGCGATTGCCCGGTATAAAAAAGGCCTGCTGAGGGTCAAGCTGACAAATTGCGTCGGCAACGGACCATTGAAAGTCCGTTACGACATCGTTGCCGATCCAAACGTCAAACAAATCCCCGGCGATGATGAGCGTGTCGACCTGATGACGGTACTGGGCAAGCAGCGCAAAGAAGTTGTCGCTGATGGGACAAGCGGCCTGTCCAATATGAAGATCAGACAGGCCTAGGGTGATCAGCCGATCCATTCGGCCTTTTCAATCACAACGTCCTCGACCGGAACGTCTGCGTGGGGTCCACGGCGGCCTGTCTCGACGCCAACGATGGCATCCACGACGTCCATGCCCTCGGTAACTGTACCGAACGCACAGTAGCCCCAGCCCTGCATGGTCTCAGAGGTGAAGTTCAAGAATTCATTGTCCACCACGTTCAAAAAGAACTGACTGGTCGCACTGTGCGGCTCCATGGTGCGTGCCATGGCGATGGTGCCGCGATCGTTCTTCAGCCCTTTAGAGGCTTCATTTTCGATCGGTGCCTGGGTGGGCTTTTGCTCAAATGACGCGTCGAAACCGCCGCCTTGAACCATGAAGCCAGGGATAACGCGGTGAAACAGAGTGCCGTCAAAGTGACCGCTTTCCACGTAGGACTTAAAGTTTTCGCAGGTGTTGGGCACCTGATCCATAGCGAGTTCGAGCTTGATAACGCCCATGCTAGTGGTCAGCTGAATCATTCAAAAGGCTCCCGTTAATCAAAAGAGGCGCTATCATACGCGCTTTTGAGTAGAACCGCAGACCCGATGCAGATATTTGATACCTTAGCTGGCCAAAAACGAGCCTTCTCTCCCATGGTGCCAGGCAAAGTCGGCATGTATGTATGCGGCATCACCGTCTACGATTACTGCCACATCGGCCATGCGCGGGTCATGATCGCTTTTGACGTGATCGTGCGCTATTTGCGGTCGCAGGGGCTGGACGTGACGTACGTGCGAAACATTACGGACGTGGACGACAAAATCTTTGCCCGTGCCGCCGAGCGCAACCTGCCCTTTGAGCAACTGACCGATGAGTTTATCCAGGCGATGCACGAAGATCTGGATCGTTTGGGCTGTCAGCCGCCGACCGCTGAGCCCCGGGCCACCGGGCATATTGCTGACATCATCGGGCTGATTCAGCGCCTAGAACGCGAGGGCGCTGCTTATCAAGGGCAGGGCGGGGACGTCTACTTCCGAGTGTCTGCCTATAAAGAGTATGGAAAGCTAAACAATCGGAACTTGGACGATATGTTGGCCGGGGCGCGGGTTGATGTGGCCGCTGACAAAGAGTCGCCGGCGGATTTCGTGCTGTGGAAGCAATCCAAAGACGGGGAGGCGGCGTGGCCTTCGCCCTGGGGCGCCGGGCGTCCTGGTTGGCATATTGAATGCAGCGCCATGAGCATGAAGGCACTGGGTGAAACCTTTGACATTCATGGAGGTGGGCCGGATCTGAAATTCCCCCACCATGAAAACGAGATTGCTCAAAGCGAGGCGGCGACCTGCCAACCCTATGCGCATTATTGGATGCATGCCGGCGCGGTGCGGGTCGACAATGAAAAAATGTCTAAGTCCTTGGGCAACTTCTTCACCATTCGCGAGGTGTTAAAGGAATACGACCCCGAGGTCGTGCGGTTCTTTTTGCTCAGTTCCCAATACCGAGGGCACATCAATTACAGCGACTCGGGCCTGCAGCAAGCGGCGGACAGCCTGACCCGCATTTATCGCGCCCTGCGCGACGCACCGGCGGCCGAGCCTGACAGAGACTTGCTGGATCGATTCAATGCCGCGATGCAGGATGATTTCAATACGCCCGGTGCATTAAGCCTGGTGTTTGAGGCGGTTCGTCAGCTTAATTCCAATGGCGATTCCGCGGCCGCGGGTTTCATCCAACACGTCGGGCGGGTGTTCAACCTGTTTGCCCAGTCGCCGGCAGAGTTCTCGGCCAAGGTGCGGGGTCAAGCGACACTAAGTGATGCAGAAATCGATGCCTTGGTGGCCGAGCGGACCGCTGCCAAACAGAGCAAAGACTTTGCTCGGGCCGACGAGATCCGTCAGGGTTTGGCAGAGCAGGGCGTCGAAATTGAGGATTCCCGAGAGGGGACGCGTTGGAATCGCATATAGGCCTTGCGAGGCCCGCGATAAAACCTTAAAGTGCGCGCCGACGGTGTATAGCGCAGCCTGGTAGCGCATCTGCTTTGGGAGCAGAGGGTCGGGGGTTCGAATCCCTCTACACCGACCATTCATTTGTTACTTTCCCCATGCGGCGTCTGCCGCGCGATCACTGCCATCCGCCCTCTGTCCTTCGTCCAATGGCACGGGGGAATCGATGGCAACAAAAAATGCAAATTGACTAGACAGGCTCGATCCGCATCGCTATATTTCGCCCCGCTTAACGCGGAGCGCTCGTAGCTCAACCGGATAGAGCATCGGCCTTCTAAGCCGAGGGTTGCAGGTTCGAGTCCTGCCGGGCGTGCCACACGCTCTGCAGATTCTAGGGTGTCAAGTACAGTGGTGGGTGTAGCTCAGTTGGTAGAGCCCCGGATTGTGATTCCGGTTGTCGTGGGTTCGAGCCCCATCATCCACCCCAATTATCGCGGACGTGGTGGAATTGGTAGACACGCCAGATTTAGGTTCTGGTGCCGTAAGGTGTGAGAGTTCGAGTCTCTCCGTCCGCACCATATTGCCCCCTCCAAACTCCTATTAAATGCGCATTGATACGGTGAAAGCTTGATCCCGCGGGGTTCAATCTCTATCCTTCGCGCCCTCAATTTATTTAAATCACACGCAGGAGCCAACAAGTGCAAGTCAGCGTAGAGAACACCAGCGCCCTGGAGCGCCGCCTGACGGTATCCGTCCCCTCAACCGACGTCGATGCTCAGGTCGAAGCCAAATTGCTCCAGACCGCGAAAACGGTTCGTATCGATGGCTTCCGCCCCGGCAAAGTCCCGATGAAGATCGTCCGCAAACGCTATGAAGGCGCCGTCCGCCAAGATGTGTTGGGCGAAGCCATCGAGCAAGCATTTTACCAGGCCGTTATGCAGGAAAATCTGCGTCCGGTGGGCCAGCCCAGCATCGAGCCCAAGGCCATGGAAGCAGGCAAGGACTTAGAGTTCGTCGCCACCTTTGAAGTCTTCCCGGAAGTCGAGCTGGCGGATCTGTCAGCAGTGGAGGTCGAGCAGGCCGAATCGAAAGTCATGGCGGCCGACGTCAAGAAGATGATCGAGAACCTGCGCGAGCAAAAGAAAGAGTGGAAAGACAGCCCCCGTGCCGCCGTTAAAGAAGGCGACCGTGTGACCATCGATTTCCTGGGTAAAGTCGACGGCGAAGCCTTTGAAGGCGGCGCAGCTGAAGGACACACCATGGAAATTGGCGCGGGCCAAATGATTCCTGGTTTTGAAGACGGCATCGTCGGGATGAAGAAGGGCGAAGAAAAAGACATCGACGTGACCTTCCCCGAGGACTACCACGCGGAAAACTTAAAGGGCAAAGCGGCGGTCTTTACCATTACCTTGCAAAAACTCGAACGTGGCACCTTGCCCAAGGCCGATGAAGACTTCGTGAAGTCGTTTGGCGTTGAAGATGGCGACCTAGAAAAGTTCAAAGACGAACTGAAGGTCAACATGCAGCGCGAGCTGGACCAAGCGGTCACCAACCGCAACAAAAAAGCCGCCTTTGATGCGCTGCTGGACGCGAACGAAGTGGACGTACCCGCAGCCGCCGTTGACAGTGAAATTGTCAGCTTGCAGCAGCAGGCTGCACAGCGCTTTGGCCAAGGCCAGATTGACCCCTCTACCTTGCCTCGCGAGCCCTTCGAAGAAGAGGCGAATCGTCGCGTCAAGCTGGGCGTCCTGGTCGGTGAATATGCGCGCCAGAACGAGCTGAAAGCCGAGGCTGATCGTGTTCGTGCCGCGGTTGAGCGTATTGCCAGTGCCTACGAAGACGGCGCACAGGTCATCGAGTACTACTACGGTAACGAAGAGGCCCTGCGCCAAGTTGAGACCATGGTACTGGAAGAAATGACCGCAGAAAGCATTTGCAAACAGGCCAAAGTGACCCAAACAAAGCTATCCTACGAGGAAGCCGTGTCAGGGCAAGCGCAAGCCTAAGTTTCTGACACCGATATTCGACAGAAACCGAGGTAATATGAGCGACATTTACGATTTGGGCCTAGTGCCCATGGTCATCGAACAATCTGCCCGTGGCGAGCGTTCCTTCGACATCTACTCACGTCTGTTAAAGGAACGTGTGATCTTTTTGGTCGGCGGTGTCGAGGACCAAATGGCCAATCTCGTGGTCGCTCAGTTGCTGTTCCTAGAGAGTGAAAATCCTGACAAGGATATTCACCTCTATATCAAGTCGCCGGGCGGTGTTGTCACCGCCGGGTTGTCGATCTACGACACCATGCAGTTCATCAAACCGGACGTCAGCACCACAGTGATTGGCCAGGCCTGCTCAATGGGCTCGTTTTTGGCGATGGCCGGTGCCAAGGGTAAACGCTACGTGTTGCCGCAAAGCCGTACCATGGTGCATCAGCCCTCTGGCGGATCCCAAGGTCAGGCCACGGACGTTCAGATTCAAGCCCAGGAAATGCAGCGCACCAAGGACACCTTGAACCGCCTGTATGCCGAGCACACGGGCCAGCCGCTGGAGCGAATCGAGAAAGATCTTGAGCGAGATTTCTTTATGAGCGCCGACGAAGCGGTCGAATACGGTTTGGCCGATCAGGTCATGCATAACCGCGGATAAACGCGGGCCAGAACATGGCGGGGTTGCACTTCTGTGTAATCCCCACTTAGTGCGTTTCTCGTGGTTCCGCGCTATGGTTTACGCATAAATTTTACCGGAGAAGCCTGTGGCTGACGATTCAACGCCAAAAGACGAGGGGGAAAAGGTCCTCTATTGCTCGTTCTGCGGCAAAAGCCAAAACGAAGTCCGTAAATTAATCGCGGGTCCTAGCGTGTTCATCTGCGATGAATGTGTGGATCTGTGTAACGACATTATCCGTGAAGAAATCCAGCAAGAGTCGTTGGATGAAAACGGCGATCACCTACCGGTACCGGCCGAACTAAAAGGCACGTTAGACGAGTACGTGATTGGCCAGGAAAAAGCCAAGCGAGTTTTGGCGGTTGCGGTCTATAACCATTACAAACGTCTGCGCTTTGGCGATAGCGCCAAGTCCGACGTCGAGTTGGGCAAGTCCAATATCCTGTTGATCGGTCCTACCGGTTCGGGCAAGACGCTGTTGGCTCAGACCCTAGCGCGCTCACTAAACGTGCCCTTTACCATGGCCGACGCCACCACCCTGACCGAAGCCGGTTACGTGGGCGAGGACGTCGAGAACATCATTCAAAAGCTGTTGCAAAAGTGCGATTACGACGTTGAACGCGCGCAACAGGGCATCGTCTATATTGACGAGATCGATAAGATCGCACGCAAGAGCGACAACCCCAGTATCACCCGCGACGTTAGCGGTGAAGGGGTTCAGCAAGCGTTATTGAAACTGATCGAAGGTACCGTCGCGTCGGTGCCGCCTCAGGGTGGACGTAAACACCCCCAGCAGGAATTCCTGCAGGTCGACACCTCGAACATCCTGTTTATTTGTGGCGGCGCTTTTGCCGGGCTGGATCAGGTGATTCGTGACCGCAGTGAGAAAAGCGGCATTGGATTTGGTGCCACGGTGCGTAGCAAAGACGCGACCAAAGGCGTTGGTGCAACACTGGCCGAAACCGAACCGGAAGACTTGGTTAAGTTTGGTTTGATCCCTGAGTTCGTCGGTCGCTTGCCGGTGGTCGCCACCTTGCGCGAATTGGACGAGACGGCGCTGATTCAGATTCTGACCGAGCCGAAAAACAGTCTGGTCAAGCAGTACAAAAAGATGTTTGATCTAGAAGAGGTCGATTTGGATATTCGCCCTGAGGCACTCAGTGCGGTGGCCAAAAAAGCGATGGAACGCAAGACCGGTGCCCGAGGCTTGCGCTCGATCATGGAACAAATCCTGTTGGACGTGATGTATGACGTGCCAGGACAGGACAGCATCAGCAAGGTCGTTATCGACGACAAGGTGGTCAACGGAGAAGCCGAACCCCTGGTGATGCACGAGTCGGAATCCAAGAAGGCCAGTTCTGAGGACTGATCTGGCTTGAAAAGCCGACCTTTAAAAGCACCCTTCGGGGTGCTTTTTTGGTTGTAATTTTGAGTTAAACACTCCATTACTAGGGTGTTGCCAATAGGAGCCTCTATGCCTTCCACCTATGAAACATTGCCGGTATTGCCACTTCGCGACGTCGTGGTCTATCCCTCCATGGTTATTCCGCTCTTTGTTGGGCGGGCCAAATCGATCGCCGCGCTGGAACATGCGACCGCTAACGACAAAAAGATATTTCTGGTCGCCCAGAAGGACGCCAAAAGTGACGATCCCTCGCGCGAGGATTTGTACGACATCGGAACTGTCGCCACCGTACTTCAGATGCTTCGACTGCCCGACGATACGGTCAAGGTGTTAATCGAGGGCGAAGAGCGTGCCCGCTTAGAGCAGTTAACCGACGACGACATCATGCTGGCCGAAATCAGCCCGGTTGAGAGCATTGTTCCCAGCCAGTCTGGCGAGGAGACCTTGGTCAAGTTGCTGCGTAGTCAGTTCGAGAAATACGCCAAGGCGAGCAAGAAAGTGCCTCCGGAACTGGCCTCGTCAATGGAATCTGTCGAGTCCGCGGCCCGTTTGTGTGACTCAATTTCCGCTCATTTATCCTTTGCCATGACCGAAAAGCAAAAGCTGTTGGAATTTGACAGCGTGCAAGAGCGGGTCGAGCACCTGGTATCGCTGATGGAGTCAGAGCTGGACCTGTTCCAGGTCGAGAAGCGCATTCGTGGCCGGGTCAAACAGCAAATGGAAAAATCCCAGCGCGAGTACTATTTGAATGAGCAGATGAAGGCCATTCAAAAAGAGATGGGCGAGGGCGAGGATGGTGTCAGCGAATTTGAAGAGTTGGAAAACAAAATCAAAGACGCCGGCATGCCCGAAGAAGCCCGTGACAAATCGATTGCCGAACTGAACAAGCTTAAGATGATGTCACCCATGAGCGCCGAAGCGACGGTCGTGCGCGGTTACTTGGATTGGGTCGTCGGCCTGCCCTGGAAGAAGCGTTCGCGGGTCAAGAACAATTTGGGTAAGGCCCAAGAGACCTTGGATGCGGATCACTTTGGACTTGAAGAAGTCAAAGAGCGCATTTTGGAATATTTGGCGGTTCTCAGCCGCGCGGGCAGCAAGGTCAAGGGCCCGGTGCTCTGCCTGGTCGGACCACCGGGTGTGGGTAAAACCAGCCTAGGCGAATCGATTGCCCGGGCCACCAACCGGAAGTTCGTTCGAGTCGCCCTGGGCGGTGTTCGCGACGAGAGTGAAATCCGCGGTCACCGGCGGACCTATATCGGTTCAATGCCCGGCAAGATCATTCAAAAGCTGTCCAAAGTGGGCGTGCGCAATCCGCTCTTCTTGTTGGACGAAATCGACAAGATGGGCATGGACCATCGCGGCGATCCAGCATCGGCATTGCTGGAAGTCTTGGATCCCGAGCAAAATCATACCTTTAGTGATCACTACCTAGAAGTAGACTTCGATCTGTCCGAGGTTATGTTTGTGTGCACGTCAAACAGCATGAACATTCCTGGCCCGCTGTTGGATCGTATGGAAGTGATTCGCTTGCCCGGCTACACCGAGGATGAAAAAGCGGCCATCGCGGATCGTTACCTGGTGCCCAAGCAAAAGAAAAATGCCGGGCTAAAGCCAGGAGAGGTCGAGCTGGACAGCGCTGCCGTTACCTCGATCATTCGTCACTACACCAAAGAGGCGGGGGTGCGAGGACTCGAGCGTCAGATCGCGAAAGTGCTGCGCAAGGTCACCCGGGAATTGGTCGAGAAAAAAGTACAACCGGGCCTAACCATCGGCACCGACCAGCTAGAGCACTACGCTGGGGTCGAGCAGTTCAGCTATGGCGTTAAGGAAGAAGCCGATCGAGTAGGCCAGGTCACTGGATTGGCATGGACCAGCGTCGGTGGCGAGTTGCTGACCATCGAAGCGGTGGCGGTGCCCGGCAAGGGCAAGGTCACGCGCACCGGCAGTCTGGGCGATGTGATGCAGGAGTCAATCACCGCAGCCTTGACGGTTTGCCGTAGCCGAGCGGAATCCCTGGGCATTCCCGTTGAATTTCATGAAAAGAAAGACTTGCACATTCACGTGCCCGAGGGCGCTGTGCCCAAGGACGGACCGAGTGCAGGCATTGGCATGTGCACCGCGTTGGTTAGCGTGTTGACGGGCATATCGGTCAAGGCGGACGTGGCCATGACCGGCGAAATTACCCTGCGAGGCCAAGTTTTGCAGATTGGTGGTCTGAAGGAAAAGCTGCTGGCGGCCCATCGAGGGGGTATCAAAACCGTGTTGATTCCCAAAGATAACC
>CALKMT010000121.1 GCA_938091715.1 uncultured Litorivicinus sp. | reverse complement strand
TAAGGAGCGTTTGCAATGGGTCAGAAAGTACACCCCAACGGCATCCGGCTCGGAATCGTCAAGGACCACCAGTCTGTATGGTATGCAGACAAGTCCAAGTACGGCGAAACCTTGCTGAGTGACCTGAAAGCCCGAGCATTCTTGCTCGAGAAGTTGAAAAGTGCCCAGGTAAGCGGCGTGCGCATTGAGCGCCCGGCTGCTAACGCCAAGGTCACCATTGCCACGGCTCGTCCTGGCATCGTGATCGGCAAGAAGGGCGAAGATATCGAGATTCTGCGCAAGGAATTGGCCAAATTGATGGGCGTTCCGGTTCAGATCAACATTGAAGAAGTCCGTAAGCCTGAGTTGGACGCGGCTTTGGTAGCCCAAAGCATTGCCGGCCAGCTAGAGCGTCGCGTTATGTTCCGTCGTGCTATGAAGCGCTCGGTTCAGAACGCTATGCGCCTGGGTGCTGAAGGTATTCGTGTGCAGGTAGGTGGTCGTTTAGGCGGCGCCGAAATTGCTCGTACGGAATGGTATCGCGAAGGACGTGTGCCCTTGCACACCCTGCGTGCTGACATTGACTACAGCACAGCCGAAGCGTCAACGACCTACGGCATCATTGGCATCAAAGTGTGGATCTTCAAAGGCGAAGTTCTCGGCGGTATTCAAGCCGTTCGTGATCAAGCTGCCGCGGCTCAGCGCCGTGACGCCGCCAAGAAGAACGGACCAAGGGGATAAGCGGAAATGTTGCTACCAAAGCGCATGAAATTTCGCAAAGTGCAGAAAGGCCGTAACCGCGGTCTGGCACAGCGCGGAAGCAAAGTTAGCTTCGGCGAGTTCGGTCTTAAGGCCGTCAGCCGTGGTCGCATGACTTCACGTCAGATTGAAGCAGGCCGTCGTACCATCACCCGTAAGGTGAAACGTGGCGGTAAGTTGTGGATTCGGGTTTTCCCCGACAAGCCCATCACCCAGAAGCCTCTGGAAGTACGTCAGGGTAAAGGTAAGGGTAACGTCGAGTACTGGGTAGCCCAGATCCAACCTGGTCGTGTTTTGTATGAAATTGAAGGGGTAACCGAAGAGCAGGCTCGTGAGGCCTTCACTTTGGCGGCGGCAAAACTGCCGTTTGAAACCACCTTCGTTAAGCGGACGGTAATGTAATGAAAGCGAGCGAACTTCGTGAGAAGGACGTTGCTGCTCTGAACGACGAGCTGCTGAACCTCCGCAAGGAGCAGTTCCAGCTTCGTCTACAGAAGGCAACTGGCCAGTTGGGTCAAACCCATCTGATGAAACAGACACAGCGTTCAATCGCCCGTGTCAAAACATTGATTGCTGAAAAGCAGGCCTAAGGAGACAGTTATGACAGAGCAAACAACCGCTCGGACCCTGTCGGGCCGTGTCGTCAGCAACAAAATGGACAAGACCATCGTGGTCATGATCGAGCGCAAGGTTAAGCACCCCTTGTACGGCAAGATCATCAAGCGCAGCACCAAGCTGCACGCACACGATGAAAACAATGAATGCAACATCGGTGACACAGTGACCGTGGTCGAATCTCGTCCGCTGTCCAAGACCAAGAGCTTTAGCTTGGTCAGCATCGATGAGCGTGGCGTACAGGTCTGAGGAGACACATAGATGATCCAGACTGAATCAATGCTAGAAGTAGCAGACAACAGTGGTGCCCGTCGCGTACAATGCATCAAGGTACTCGGTGGTTCACATCGCCGGTACGCAAGTGTAGGCGACATCATCAAAGTTACCGTCAAGGAAGCAATTCCCCGCGGTAAGGTCAAAAAAGGCCAGGTGATGAATGCACTAGTAGTGCGGACAAAGAAAGGCATCCGTCGTCCTGACGGTTCGCTAATCAAATTCGATGGCAACGCGGCGGTTCTGCTGAACGCTAACAATGCGCCCATCGGTACCCGTATTTTTGGACCCGTGACTCGTGAACTGCGCGGTGAGCAGTTCATGAAGATCATTTCATTGGCACCGGAGGTGCTGTGATATGGCTGCGAAAATTAAGCGCAACGACGAAGTAATCGTGTTAGCCGGCAAGGACAAGGGTAAGCGCGGTAAAGTATTGGTTGTACGCCCCGACGGTCGTTTGATCGTTTCAGGTGTCAATATGATCAAGAAACACCAGAAGCCTAACCCCATGGCCCAAAAGCCTGGCGGCATCGTAGAAAAAGAAGCCCCTATTCAGGTTTCGAATGTGGCGATTTTTAACGCCGCGACCGGCAAGGCCGATCGCGTTGGTTTCTCTGTTGCAGAGGACGGCTCGAAAACTCGAGTCTTCAAGAGCAACGGCGAAGCGGTTTAATCGCTTTTTTATAAACGCCTAAGAGCAGGAAACTAAGCCATGGCGAGATTGAAAGAAGTCTATAAAGAGAAGGTCGTACCTTCTCTTTTAGAAGAGTTCGGGTATCAAAACCCGATGCAAGTGCCGAAGATCACGAAGGTCACCCTGAACATGGGTGTCGGTGAAGCGATCAACGACAAAAAGCTAATCGATGCAGCCTTTGCTGACATGACCTTGATCGCAGGCCAAAAGCCTGTTGTCACCAAGGCGCGTAAGTCTGTGGCGGGTTTTAAAATCCGTCAGGGTTGGCCGATCGGTTGTAAGGTGACTTTGCGCGGCGCGCAAATGTGGGAATTCCTTGATCGCCTGATCAGCCTGTCTATCCCCCGTATCCGCGACTTCCGTGGCTTGAGTGCAAAAAGTTTTGACGGCCGTGGCAACTATGCCATGGGCGTAAAAGAGCACATCATGTTCCCCGAGATTGACTACGACAAGATCGACAAGATCCGTGGTCTAGACATCGTGATCACTACCAGCGCGAACACGGACGACGAAGGTCGTGCTTTGCTGGCAGCGTTCAACTTCCCGTTCCGCAAGTGAGGTTATAGAAATGGCTAAGACTTCAATGATTCAGCGCGAGATTAAGCGGGAAAAGACCGTTGCACGTTTTGCTGCTAAGCGCGCGGCCCTAAAGGCCACCATCAAGAACCCCGAGAGCACAGAAGAGCAAGTGTGGGAAGCGCAGCAGAAGCTGCAAAAGCTGCCCCGCGATGCATCACCGGCTCGCCAGCAGCGTCGCTGCCAGCTGACCGGACGTCCTCACGCGGTTTACCGTAAGTTCAAACTCAGCCGTATCAAGCTGCGTGAAGCCACAATGCGTGGTGAAGTGCCTGGCTTGAAGAAAGCGAGCTGGTAAGGGAGCGAATCACATGAGTATGCAAGATACCGTAGCGGACATGCTGACTCGCATCCGTAACGCACAGATGGCCAAGTTGCCTAGCGTTTCGATGCCCAGCAGTACGCTCAAAGTTAGCATCGCAAACGTACTGGTCGAGGAAGGTTTCCTGGGCAGCATGGACGTTGCTGAAGACGGCGCTAAGAAAACACTGAACCTGACCCTGCGTTATTTCGAAGGCCAGCCCGTGATCCAAGAGATCAAGCGCTTTAGCCGTCCAGGTCTGCGTCAGTACAAGGGAGCCCAAGATTTGCCGAAAGTATCCGGCGGCCTGGGTGTGTCAATCGTCTCGACCTCTAAGGGTGTTATGACCGACCGTCAAGCGCGCAAAGAGAATGTCGGCGGCGAAGTCCTCTGCACCGTATTCTAAGGAGTCGTTATGTCTCGGGTAGCAAAAGCGCCTATTAACGTCCCCAGCGGCGTGACCGTTACACAAAATGGTCAAGCTGTGTCCGTTAAAGGCTCCAAAGGTGAATTGTCACTGCAGGTCAATGACCTGGTGTCAGTCTCCATCGAAGATAACGTCCTGACGTTTTCGCCCAAGGCGGAAGATTCGCAGGGCTGGGCACAGGCGGGTACCGCTCGTGCCATCGTTAACAATATGGTCCAGGGCGTATCACAGGGTTTCGAAAAGAAGCTTCAGCTGATCGGCGTTGGTTACCGCGCGCAGGTTCAGGGCAATGCCGTGAATCTGACCCTCGGTTTCTCACACCCCGTGGTCTATAACCTGCCGGCCGGTGTAACCGCTCAGTGCCCCAGCAACACCGAATTGGTGTTGAGCTCTGCTGACAAGCAGTTGTTGGGCCAGGTGGCTGCAGAGATCCGTGCTTACCGCAAGCCTGAGCCTTACAAAGGCAAGGGTGTTCGTTATGTCGACGAGTACGTTCGTCGCAAAGAAGCTAAGAAGAAGTAAGGAGAGACGAGGATGGACAAGAAATCACAACGTCTGCGTCGCGCTCGCCGTGCACGCTTCAAGATTCGCGAACTGGGTGCGATTCGTTTGTGCGTTCACCGCACACCGCGTCACATTTATGCTCAGGTCATTTCCGCCGATGGCGGCCAGGTATTGGCGCAAGCGTCAACCTTGGACAAGGACCTTCGCGCCGATGCCGGTGGTAACGCTGATGCTGCCACCAAGGTTGGTTCTTTGTTGGCAGAACGCGCTAAAAGTGCGGGCGTCACCAAGGTAGCCTTCGACCGCTCGGGTTTTAAATATCATGGCCGCGTGAAAGCGCTAGCCGAAGCCGCCCGTGAAGGCGGCCTTGAGTTCTAAGGGTATTCACATGGCAGCGAAACAAGAAAACCAAGGCGATCTGCAGGAAAAGCTCGTACAGATCAACCGTGTTGCTAAGGTGGTCAAGGGTGGTCGTATATTCGGCTTTACCGCACTGACTGTTGTTGGCGATGGCGAAGGCAAAGTTGGCTTTGGCCGCGGCAAGGCACGTGAAGTGCCGGTTGCGATCCAAAAGGCAATGGAAAATGCCCGTCGTAACATGGTCTCAGTCGATCTGGATGGTGACACCATCCAGTATCCTGTAAAGGCTCGTCACGGCTCAGCCAAGGTGTACATGCAGCCTGCATCTGCGGGTACTGGCGTTATTGCCGGTGGCGCAATGCGTGCAGTACTAGAGATGGCTGGTGTTCAAAACGTATTGGCTAAGTGCTACGGCTCTACCAACCCGGTGAACGTGGTTCGCGCCACGATCAATGGCCTGCAGAACATGCAGAGCCCTGAGTCGGTTGCAGCTCGTCGCGGTAAGTCCGTTAAAGAAATCACGGGCTAAGGAAGAGTCATGGCTAAAAACACTATTAAGGTCACCCTGACCTCAAGCCCTATTCGCCGCATCAAGGCGCACAAGGCTTGTGTCGCAGGTCTAGGCCTACGCAAGATCCGCCAAACGGTAGAAGTGGAAGACACTCCTGCAGTGCGTGGCATGATCAATAAAGTTAGCTACATGGTTAAGGTTGAAGGGGAATAACATGGACATGCGTCTAAACACCCTGTCACCGGCTCCGGGCAGCAAGACCAACAAGAAGCGTGTCGGCCGTGGTATCGGCTCTGGCCTGGGTAAAACCGGCGGCCGCGGTCACAAAGGTCTTAAGTCTCGTAGTGGCGGTTCAGTTAAGCCGGGCTTTGAAGGCGGTCAAATGCCTTTGCAGCGCCGTCTGCCGAAGTTTGGTTTCACCAGCCGCAAGAGCTTGGTTGCTCAGGAAGTTCGTTCGCACGAACTGGCACTGGTTGAAGCTGAGGTTATCGATCTGGAAGCCTTGAAGGCGTCGGGTTTGGTTCGTAAGTCGACATTGCACGTAAAAGTAATGTTGTCTGGCGAGCTGACCAAAGCCGTCACGCTCAAGGGCATCAAAGTCACCAAAGGTGCTTTGGCTCAGATCGAAGCGGCTGGCGGAAAGGTCGAGGAATAATCGATGGCAGCACGCGGCGACATGGCTAAGTCTGGCGGGTTAAGCGAACTGTGGGCACGCCTGCGGTTCGTTCTGCTGGCCATTGTCATTTACCGAATCGGCGCGCACATTCCGGTTCCGGGTATTAACCCGGATCGGTTGGCAGAACTGTTTGAGCAAAACTCAGGAACCATTCTGAGTTTGTTCAATATGTTTTCAGGCGGCGCGCTAGAGCGGATGAGTATTTTCGCGCTGGGCATTATGCCATACATCAGTGCGTCAATTATCATGCAGCTGCTTTCTTCAACAGTGCCCACCCTTGAGGCGCTCAAGAAAGAAGGCGAGGCAGGTCGTCGCAAGATCTCTCAGTACACCCGATACGCAACCGTGGCTTTGGCTTTGGTTCAAGCGGTAGGGGTATCGATGGGTCTGGCCGGTCAAGGCATCGCATTTACCACCACCTTCCAATTCCATTTTGTCGCAGTCACGACCTTTGTGTCGGGTGCTGTGTTCATGATGTGGTTGGGTGAGCAGGTGACCGAGCGTGGAATTGGTAACGGGATTTCGTTGCTGATCTTTGCGGGCATCATTGCCGGCTTGCCGGGGGCGATTGGGCAGTCATTTGAGGCGGCACGTCAGGGCGATATCAACATTATCGCTTTGCTGGTGATCGCATTGGTGGCTGTGGCCGTTATCGGTTTCATCGTGTTCATGGAACGCGGTCAGCGCCGGATCACGGTGAACTATGCCCAGCGTCAGCAAGGCAAAAAAATGGTGGCTGCCCAGCAGAGCCATTTGCCGCTTAAGATCAACATGGCGGGTGTGATTCCGCCGATCTTTGCCAGCTCGATCCTGCTATTCCCGGCCTCGATTGGTCAGTGGTTTGGCAGTGGTAATGAAAGCCTGGGTTGGCTCAGCGACATCACTTTGCTGTTGGGCCCGGGCCAGCCGTTGTACTACGTGCTGTTTGCGATCGCTATTGTGTTCTTCTGTTACTTCTACACGGCGTTGGTTTTCAACCCCCGTGATGTAGCAGATAACCTTAAGCGTTCTGGGGCGTTCATTCCGGGTATTCGCCCAGGTGAACAGTCCAGCAAGTACATTGACCAGGTTATGACTCGGTTGACTGTCTGGGGTGCTGCATACATCACCGCGGTGTCGCTGATGCCACAGGCCATGGTTCAGTTCTTTAACGTGCCTTTCTATTTCGGTGGTACTTCGTTGTTGATCGTGGTTGTCGTGATCATGGATTTCATGGGTCAGGTTCAAAGCCACCTCATGAGTCATCAATACGAATCATTGATGAAGAAAAGCAACTTAAAAGGTTCAGGAGGCGCTGGCGGTTTGCTCCGCTAGCCCTTGATTAGGAGAGAACGATGAAAGTTCGTGCTTCAGTAAAAAAGATTTGCCGTAACTGCAAAGTCATCCGTCGTAACGGCTCATTACGAGTCATTTGTATCGACGGGCGTCACAAGCAGCGTCAGGGCTAAACAGGTTGCCCTTGTTAAAGGGGCGTTAAATCTATAGAATGCTGCGCCTTCGCGTTGGGGTATTACCGACGTGTTCGCAGTGGACAACTAAAAGGTTAGAACATGGCTCGTATTGCGGGTGTCAACATACCTGACAACAAGCATGCAGTGATTTCGCTGACTTACATCTATGGTGTTGGTCGCACAACTGCACAGAAAATCTGCGCCGCCACCAGTGTAAGCCCGGCTGCAAAGATCAAAGATCTGACAGAAGCGGAACTGGAGTCCCTGCGGACCGAAGTTGGCAAGTTCACCGTCGAAGGTGACCTGCGCCGTGAAGTCAGCATGAACATTAAGCGTCTGATGGATTTGGGTTGCTACCGTGGTTTGCGCCACCGTCGCTCGCTGCCGGTTAACGGCCAGCGGACCAAGACCAATGCGCGGACCCGAAAAGGTCCTCGTAAGCCCATTCGCAAGTAATCGGGATTTAAAGCATGGCTAAGCAACAAGGTCGCAAGAAAGTTAAAAAGCAGGTCTCGGAAGGGGTTTGCCACATTCATGCGTCGTTTAACAACACGATCGTGACCATCACAGACCGCCAGGGTAATGCTGTTTCTTGGGCAACCGCGGGCGGATCAGGTTTCCGTGGTTCACGTAAGAGCACTCCCTTTGCAGCACAGGTCGCTTCAGAGCGCGCCGCTACAGTAGCTGCCGAGATGGGCATGAAAAACGTAGATGTACGAGTCAAGGGTCCAGGCCCAGGGCGCGAAAGCGCTGTTCGTGCATTGAACGCCGTTGGGTTAAAGGTCGGTCAGATTACTGACGTGACACCTATTCCCCATAACGGCTGCCGCCCCGCTAAAAAGCGTCGGGTGTAAAGGAGCATTTAAATGGCAAGATATTTAGGACCGACGTGTAAGCTTGCACGTCGCGAGGGAACAGACCTGTTCCTGAAGTCAGGCGTCAAGGCGTTGGACAGCAAGTGCAACATCGAGCAAGTGCCCGGTATGCACGGTGCTCGTCGCAGCAAGGTTTCTGACTACGGTCTGCAGTTGCGTGAGAAGCAGAAAGTTCGTCGCATGTATGGCGTTCTGGAAAAGCAATTCCGCGGCTACTACAAAGAAGCTGCTCGTCGTAAAGGCGCTACCGGTGAAAACCTGTTGGCCTTGCTTGAGAGCCGTTTGGATAACGTTGTGTATCGCATGGGCTTCGGCTCTACGCGTGCTGAATCTCGCCAGATTGTCGGCCATGCCAGCATCTTGGTGAACGGTCAGAAGGTCACCATTCCTTCTTACCAGGTTCAGGAAGGTGACGTGATCAGCGTTCGTGAAAAAGCCAAGGGCCAGTTGCGCATCAAAGCCGCGTTGGAATTGGCTGCAAGTCGCGCAGCATGCGACTGGATTGAGGTAGACAGCAGCAAGATGGAAGGCACGTTTAAGCGCGCTCCTGACCGTCAGGAATTGTCTGCCGAGATCAACGAAAGCTTGATCGTCGAGCTGTACTCTAAGTAAACAGACACCGAGGACTTTATGTCACTAGCAGTATCCGAGCTTCTGACTCCGAATCAGATCCAAGTCAAATCGCTTTCAGCGACCAAGGCAAAGATCACTTTGGAACCTCTAGAGCGTGGCTTTGGCCACACTCTAGGAAACGCGTTGCGTCGTATTTTGTTGTCATCAATGCCGGGTTGTGCGGTGACCGAGGTCCGTATCAAGGGCGTCGAGCATGAGTACAGTGCGGTTGATGGTATTCAAGAAGACGTTATCGAAATCTTGCTGAACCTAAAGTCGTTGGCAGTTGACCTCGTGGGTCGCGAAGACACTGCGCTGTTAACCCTACGCAAGACTGGCGGTGTTGTTACCGCGGCCGATATCACCACAGGTGGAAAAGTCGAAATCGCTAACGGCGATTTGGTCATCTGTCACCTGGGCGATGGTGTCGAGCTGGACATGGAAATCAAGGTCGCTCGCGGCCGTGGTTACGAGTCTGCCGTGGATCGTGAAGACGACGAGGAAGGCCGTGTTATTGGCTCACTGAAGTTGGACGCGACCTACAGCCCGGTCAACAAGGTCAGCTATGTGGTCGAAGCCGCTCGTGTCGAACAGCGCACCGATTTGGACAAGCTGGTCATCGACCTAGAGTCAAACGGCACCTTGGATCCCGAGGAGGCCGTGACACTGGCAGCCACGATTCTGCAGAAGCAGCTGAGCGTGTTCGTGAACTTCGAGAACGAAGTCGCTCCGCAGGCGGAAGAGAAGGGCGAAGAGATCGATCCGATCTTGCTACGTCCGGTTGACGACCTTGAGCTGACAGTACGTTCTGCTAACTGCCTCAAGGCGGAGAACATTTTGTACATCGGTGACCTGATTCAGCGCACCGACGTTGAGCTGCTCAAGACGCCGAACCTGGGTAAGAAATCTTTGACAGAGATCAAAGACGTTCTGGCCAGCCGTGGTTTGGGTCTGGGTTCGCGTTTGGACAACTGGCCGCCGGCTGGTCTCTAAACCGATAACGTATTAACACGGGCGTCGTGAGACGCCCTTACTATTGGAAGAACATTATGCGTCACCAAAAAAGTGGACGGAAACTTAACCGGACCAGCAGCCACCGCAAGGCAATGTTCAAGAACATGGCAGTTAGCCTGTTCGAGCACGAGCTGATCCGTACCACCTTGCCTAAGGCAAAGGAACTGCGTCGTGTAGCCGAGCCCCTGATCACACTGGCCAAGAACGATTCGGTTGCAAACCGTCGTTTGGCGTTCGCACGCCTGCGTGACGAAGCGTCGGTTGCCAAGTTGTTCCGTGAACTAGGTCCTCGTTATACCGAGCGTCCTGGCGGCTACATTCGCATCCTGAAGTGCGGTTACCGTAAAGGTGACGCAGCGCCCATGGCGTATGTTGAGCTGGTCGATCGTCCTGAAGTCGACGAGGCAGTGGGCGAGTAATCACTCCCTCACCGTAAAAAGAGCCCGGACGCGAAAGCCTCCGGGCTTTTTTTGGTCTGCGGATCAGTCTGCTAGAAAGTCATCCGCATTTTCAGGGCCGCGTCCGTTTTTGACCTGGCAGGTCGAAATGCGAGGAAACAGCTTTAGGTATTCGGTCAACAGTCCCTGTTTGGTCGCTCGTGTCCGCACCGGGTCGGCCTGCACGTCAGGGTCGAGCACGTTATTGGCAATTACCTGAAGTTTCGGCCCCATGGTTTGCATGCAGACGTGGGGTGGCCGGTCGCTCGGGCTGAATCCCGAGCGGGTCAGAAACACTTGATCGTCGTCAGCAAAAAAGAAGTAGTCAGTCACGCCATCCCGGTCTACATCATGCGCGCACATGTCATAGATCATGTAGCGGGCACAGTGGGTATTGGCCGCCTCGAATTGGGCGACGGGTTGTACAGAGCAACCAATCAACCCGATTGAAATAAGCCCAGTGATGGCAACTTTATTCATGCGACGGCGCGTTTCCCATTCGTTAAGACGTCCTTTAGGAACTGGCCGGTGTGAGAGCCTTTCGCCTCGGCGACCTCTTCAGGGGTGCCCTGAGCGACAATCAGCCCTCCGCCAGAGCCACCTTCAGGGCCCAGATCAACGATATAATCGGCGGTCTTTATGACATCCAGATTATGTTCGATGACCACGACCGTATTGCCGGCTTCTTTTAGGCGTTGCAGCACCTTCAAGAGTTGCTCGATGTCGTGGAAGTGCAGCCCTGTGGTCGGCTCGTCCAGAATATACAAGGTCGATCCAGTGTCTCGGCGAGAGAGCTCCTTGGCCAGCTTCACGCGCTGGGCTTCGCCGCCAGACAAAGTCGTAGCGCTCTGGCCCAGGCAGACGTATCCCAAACCAACATCCATTAATGTTTGTAGTTTGCGGGCGATCTGGGGAACCGGCTCAAAGAAGGCCAACGCGTCTTCGATGGTCATGCCAAGGACTTCGCTGATGCTTTTTCCCTTGTAACGAACCTCGAGGGTTTCCCGGTCATAGCGCTTGCCATGGCAACTGTCACACTCGACATACACGTCGGGTAAGAAGTGCATCTCGACTTTGATTAGGCCGTCACCCTGACAGGCTTCGCACCGGCCGCCCTTGACGTTAAAGCTAAAGCGGCCGGGCTTGTAACCCCGGGTGCGCGCTTCTTCGGTAGCGGCGAACAGCTCACGAATGGGGGTAAAGATCCCGGTATAGGTCGCCGGATTAGAGCGGGGTGTTCGTCCGATCGGGGCCTGGTTGATATCGATCACTTTGTCGAAATAGTTAAGGCCTTC
>CALKMT010000120.1 GCA_938091715.1 uncultured Litorivicinus sp. | reverse complement strand
AGGCATGGCGAAATGCCATAAAGCGGCTTTTGGGCGTGCCCTGGTTACCCCAGTACTGCACCGCCATTTTCATGGCCACCTCGACTCCAACACTGCCGGAGTCGCTGAAAAAAACGTGCTGCAGGGGCTCGGGGGTAATCTCGACCAATCGCTCGGCCAACTGCTCCGCCGGGTCGTTGCCCAAGCCACACATCATCATGTGGCTAAAGCGATCGATTTGCTCTTTGGCGGCGGCATTGATTTTAGGGTGGGCATAACCGTGGATCACTGACCACCAGCTGCTGATGCCATCGATGAGGCGCTGACCGTCCTGCAATATCAGGTGCGGACCCTGGGCATCGACCACGCGAATCAACTCCGGCGCGGTCTGCATCTGGGCATAGGGCAGCCAAAGTTTTCGACTCATGCAAATTGCTCCCACAACAGGCCAAAGGCGATGGCAAACATCACCAGCGCAATGACCCCATCCAATATCTGCCAAGCCCTGGGATTCTCGAACCAAGGCCGCACCAACCGGGCGCCGTAACCCAAACACAAAAACCACACCCAACTGGCGGATGCGGCGCCCAGGGCAAAGATGCCCCGTTCAAGCCCTTGGTACTGACCACCAATACTGCCGACCAAGATCACGGTATCCAAATAGACATGGGGATTAAACAGGGTGAACGCGGTAATGGTGGCGATGGCCGACGCCCAGGTCGTGGCCACTCGGGCCTCGACTTTGACCTCCGACAACGGACTCAAGGCACTTCGTACACAGCGCCAGCCATACCAAAGGAGAAAGGCAGCACCGCCCAGTCTTGCGATAGTCTCTAGGCTTGGCACTTGGGTTAACAGCCACCCAAAGCCAAACACCCCAGCCGTCATCAGAACGGTATCGAAGAACCCACACAAAAAAATAGTGACTCCCACGTAATGGCCGGCAATGCCCTGGCGCAGGACATGCGCATTTTGCGCGCCGATGGCCATGATCAGCCCCCCGGCCAGAACAAACGCGGTGAAATAGACGTTAATAAGTGGGATCAAACTGGAGTCTCCATTCGCAGGCCGACAGTCTAACCGTTCACCCCTTAAAACCAAATTTAAAATATGGTCACAATTTAGACCAAAGTTAATTGACCGGTCACTTTGTGCAGTGCATCCTAATTATCAAGGTTCACGAAGAACCCTGACGCCTATAGATCAGGGACGATCACGAGCCATGTTGAGGCGCCGGCCTGCCGGCAAATATGCACTACGTCGAGGGACTCAAAATGAGCAAGACACGCCAAGAACAGATTGCAGCACTGGAAAAAGACTGGGCTGAAAACCCCCGTTGGAAAAACGTCCGTCGCGACTACACCGCCGAAGACGTCGTTCGTCTGCGCGGCAGCGTCCAGCCCGAATACACCTATGCCAAGCGTGGCGCAGAAAAATTGTGGTCGCTGGTCAATGGCTCATCCAAGAAAGGTTACGTGAACTGCATGGGCGCCTTGACCGGTGGTCAGGCTATGCAACAAGCGAAAGCGGGCATTGAAGCGATTTATCTGTCCGGTTGGCAGGTCGCAGCCGACGCTAACACCTCTGAAACCATGTACCCCGACCAGTCGTTGTACGCTGTCGATTCGGTTCCCACGGTTGTCCGTCGCATTAACAACACCTTCAAGCGCGCTGACGAAGTTCAGTGGAAAAGCCTGTGCGACGGCAAAATCACTGAAGACAAAACGACAGACTACTTCCTGCCCATCGTAGCCGACGCAGAAGCCGGTTTCGGCGGCGTTCTGAACGCCTACGAGCTGATGAAGAACATGATCACCAACGGCGCCGCTGGCGTTCACTTTGAAGACCAACTGGCGGCCGTCAAGAAATGTGGCCACATGGGCGGCAAGGTATTGGTACCGACTCAAGAAGCCGTACAAAAGCTAACCGCAGCACGTTTGGCGGCTGACGTAGCCGGCGTACCGACCATTGTTTTGGCCCGCACCGACGCCAACGCGGCGGACCTGCTGACCTCAGACGCTGACGCCTATGACGCACCCTTCCTAACCGGTGAGCGCACCGAAGAAGGCTTCTACAAGACCAACGCTGGTATCGATCAAGCGATTGCTCGTGGCTTGGCCTATGCCCCCTATGCAGATTTGCTGTGGTGCGAAACTGCGACGCCTTGCCTGGACGAAGCCAAGAAGTTCGCCGATGCGATTCATGCGGAATATCCCGATCAGTTGTTGGCATACAACTGCTCGCCTTCGTTCAACTGGAAGAAGAACCTGGACGACGAAACAATCGCCAAGTTCCAGCAAGAGCTGGCCAACATGGGCTACAAGTATCAGTTCATCACCCTGGCAGGCATCCACAACATGTGGTTCAACATGTTTGACCTGGCGTACCACTACGCACAGGGCGAAGGCATGAAGCACTCCGTTGAAAAGGTTCAAGAGCCTGAGTTCGCCGCAGCAGAGCGTGGCTACAGCTTTGTGGCGCACCAGCAAGAAGTGGGCGCTGGCTACTTCGACGACGTCACCACGGTCATTCAGGGCGGCAAGTCCAGCGTGACTGCACTGACCGGCTCTACTGAAGAAGAGCAGTTCTAAGCGTAGTGATCCTACGCTGACCCGAGTGGCCTTGTGTGGCCACTCGCTTTTCTAGGCTAGATGGATTTAGCCAGAGCAAGGATGCTCTCAAAAGGCCCACGGACGGGCCTTTTTTTTGTGCCTAGCTGCCGCGCACTCGCTTCAGCATCTCGGCCCGGGCCGAGGTTTGACCCCAGAACAACAAACGATCCCCATCCTGAACCCGCTCTGAGTCCTCGGGGCAAAATATTTTTTCACCATCACGACGAATCTTGAGGCAGATAACTCCGCTGCCGGCCAGCTCACTAAGCGTCATCTGGCCCAATTCCTGGCGGATCTTGGGCACTGACTCCGGGGTAGCTTTGAGGTCCCAGATTTCCATTTCGTGTTGCCCGCAGACCTGCTCAGCGCGCCGGATCAAATCATTAACCCAATCCTCGCTCTGGGCTTCAAGGTGGACGATGAAGGCCTTTAACATGGGGGTGCGCAGTCGGCCGACCAATTCTTCAGCAATGACGTCGGCGGGATTCATCAGCGCGTCCCACTTCGCGCGCTCAAAGACCTCGGTGTTCATCGGGCGATTCAAACGCCCCACCCCAACCAAGTCGGGGTTACTGGCCCGGGCGGTCAACCAGATGGACAGGTTATCTGGGTCGTGGTTGGTGCCGGCTACGATGCCGGCGGCCGTTGCCAACTGGGCACTACGCAGGGTGTGCTCCTCGGTGCCCAGACCCCGGGTCCAGGCCGGAGGCGCCTCGGTCACCCCGGGATCGACCACATTGACCGTCAGGCCCTCGGCCACCAGGGCTTCGTGGATCGCCCGGCCCAAACGGCCAAAACCGCACACCACCCATTGGCTTCCCTGAATCGGCTCGGGCACCTGAATACGAGTTTGGCTGGGATCCAACCAATGATCGGCCAACGCGTAGTG
>CALKMT010000119.1 GCA_938091715.1 uncultured Litorivicinus sp. | reverse complement strand
GTAAACCGGCCTTTGTCATTGTCGTATCGACTGACCTCGACCAGCCCGAGCAAATCGCAATAAAAATGATGGGACGCGTCCAAATTCTGCACGCGAACCATGGTGTGTAAGTATTTCATCGTTGCTCCTTTAAAGGGTGCGCAGGACTTCGTAGCAGGCGCCCATGGTGTGATAGTCGGTCTTGCCCGCCGGGGATTTCAGATCGTCGATGGGGCTGTTGTCCGGGTTTCGGATTCGAAACCAGGCGCCATGTTTGTGATCGACCATATGGGTCCAGCTGTACTCCCAAATTCGCTGGTACCAATCTAGATATCGAGGCTCTTGGGTTTCTTGGTACAGCAACCAGGCCGCGGCAAAGCTTTCGGCCTGGACCCAAAAATACTTGTCCCCATCGCAGATTGCGCCGCTGGGATCAAAGCCGTAGGCCAAACCGCCATGGACGGAATCCCAAGCGCACTCGCAGGCGCGATCAAACAAATCTTGAGCCCGGGTAACAAGATCTGGCGACGGCGCGAAGCGATTCAGAATTAATAGCAATTTAGCCCATTCGGTCTGGTGGCCCGGCTGGAACCCCCAGGGTCGAAATAGATGTTTCGGGTCGTCTTTGTTGTAGTCCCAATCAATCTGCCAGTCCGGGGTGTAGTGCTCCCAAATCAGTCCATCGGCCAGTGCTGCTTGTCGCACGGTGATGGAGTGGGCCAGGGTTTTGGCGCGCTCTAGGTAACGGGCCTCACCGGTGGCCTCATGGGCCCACAGCATGGCCTCACAGGCATGCATATTCGCGTTTTGCCCGCGGTAGTCGGACGACTGAGCAAACCCGCCGGTGGCCTCGTCGGCATACAGGCCGTATTCGGGCTCCCAAAAATGCTGTTCTAGACAGTCAAAGGCGTATTCCAAGCTGACGCGCCCTTGATCCACGCCCGCCATCAAGGCGGTTGCGCCGGCGACCATGACAAAGGCCAACCCATAGGCATGACAGGTATCGTCGACCACGCCCTGCTCATTCAGGATCCAGGCATACCCGCCTGCGGGTTGGCGATGCGTGCGTTCCAAGTAGTCCAGTCCGTGGCGGACCCAATCTAAATAACGCGGCTCGTTGCGCACCCGGGCGGCCATGGCGTAGTTAAAAACAAAGCGTGTGCTGGACACCAAGTGCCGTGTTTGCGGGTCGTAAACATGCCCGTCGTCTTTGAAATGCTGAAAGAACCCGCCGTTGATGTCCAAAACGTTTGGTTCGTAGAACGCCAAGGTGTCGCCGATGTGCTGATGCAAAAAGGCTGCGCTGGAAAAGTCGGGACGTGTCATTTCGGGCTCTCAGGATTTTTATTTGCTTGAGTTTATCCGAGCCGCATTGCATTTGTCTGTCTGACCCGCAGGGACAGGCCATGAAAAAAATTATTTATGTGTACGACCCCATGTGCAGTTGGTGTTACGGGTTTCGACAGACCTGGCAGGTCATTCAGGCGGGGATACCCGAGGGTGTTCAGATCGAGACACGCCTAGGCGGCCTGGCGCCGGATGATCAACAGCCGATGCCCGATGCGATGCGCGACAAATTGGCCAGCACCTGGCACCGGATCGAAGAGATGTGCCAAGTACCCTTTGATCACAGCTATTGGAAACAACAGCCCAACCCGCCCCGAACCACCTATATTGCCGGTCGGGCGGTGCGAGCGGCGCAGTCCCTAGGTGGCGACGAGATGCAGATGGTGCGCGCGATTCAAGATGCCTACTACCAGCAGGGACAAAATGTGTGGCGCGCCGAGGTGCTGATTCAACTAGCCGAGGACTTGGGGCTTGATCGCACGAATTTTTCGCTGGCCCTCGAAAGCGACGCCACTCGCCAGGCTCACGAAAGAGAGGTCAATGCCACTTACGCGATGGGCGTCCAGGGGTATCCCAGTTTGGTGTGGCAGGACGGCGATCAACGGGGCTTGCTGCCGATTGACTACGCAAATCCCCAGACCGTGCTGGATATCGTTAATCAGTTGCTCAGTAATTGACTTCGAACTTGATCCAGGAAGTCTGGGTGGCAACCTTGTGATACAGGCGTTGGGCTTCTAGGTTGTCGGCCGCGGTATTCCAGTACAGCTTGCGCCAACCCTCTTCGTGACCGGTGTTGATGACCTCTTGTAACAGGGCTCGACCGACACCGTGTTTGCGGTAATTGGCATCGACAAACAAATCCTCCAAGTAGGCATCTGGCAACAGGCTCCAGGTGTTGGGGTGCAACACCAGATGGACCAATCCCACCGGCTTGTCGTTAATCACCGCCACCCAGCAGCGCAATGTCATGTCCGCGGACAGCATGCCGTGAAAGGTCGCCTCCATGGCGGACTCTGAAAGACGGGTGCCATAAAAATCCGCATAGGCGGTGAATAAGTCGACCCAGGCCGCGTGATCCGCTGCGCGCAACGGGCGTACTTTTAGGTTTGAAGCCATGCTTCGATCTCTCGTGATGTTTGCTCGACGGTAACAGCAGTCACCCCGTGAATCCACGGAATGTGATACCCTCCGCGTCTTATTTTTTAGATCGTTTTTGACCCATGGAAATCGCACCGATTCTTAACTTACTCAAGGAATTAGATGAGCGCCGCCTGGTGCTGGTCGACTACCTCGACTATCCCACCAAGAAAGACCGTCTCGAAGAGGTCAGCCGAGAGCTAGAGGACCCCAAGGTTTGGGATGAGCCCGAGCACGCCCAAGCCCTCGGCCGAGAACGCGCCGGCCTTGAGCAGGTGGTCGAGACGCTGGAAACCTTGGCGTCGGGGATCAGTGATAACCGCGAGCTGTTAGACATGGCCGTCGAAGAGGACGACCAGGACACAGTGGATGCGGTCCAAACTGAATGCCAAGCGCTGGATCAGCACCTGGCGCTGCTTGAGTTCCGTCGCATGTTCAGCGGCGAACAAGACGCCAACAATGCCTATTTGGAAATTCAGGCTGGGGCGGGCGGCACCGAAGCGCAGGATTGGGCCAACATGATCTTGCGCATGTACCTCCGCTGGAGCGAAGACAAGGGTTTCAAGGCCGTGATTACCGAACTGTCCGAAGGCGAAGTGGCGGGCATCAAATCGGCCACGGTGCATGTTCAGGGCGAGTACGCTTTTGGATGGTTGCGCACCGAAACCGGCGTGCATCGTTTGGTGCGTAAATCCCCCTTTGACTCGGGTGCGCGTCGACACACCAGCTTTGTGTCGGTGTTTATGTCCCCCGAGATTGATGACAACGTGGACATTGACATTAATCCCGCGGATCTGCGAATTGATACCTATCGGTCCTCCGGCGCGGGTGGTCAGCACGTTAACACCACCGACTCTGCGGTTCGTATCACTCACTTGCCGACCAATACCGTGGCCCAGTGTCAGTCCGAGCGCTCGCAACACCAAAACAAAGACCACGCGATGAAAATGCTCAAGGCCAAGCTGTACGAGCTTGAAATGCAAAAGCGCCGGGCCGCCTCGGATGCCCTGGAAGCGACCAAGTCTGACATCGGCTGGGGCAGTCAGATCCGCAGCTACGTTCTGGACCAAAGCCGAATTAAGGATCTGCGCACCGGCGTTGAGTCCTCAAATACTGGGGCCGTCTTGGATGGCGCCCTGGACCCCTTTATTGAAGCCAGCTTGAAGAAAGGCCTGTAAATGACCGATCAAAATCAAACCCCTGAACTGGACGAAAACCAACTCATTGCCGAACGTCGTGCCAAGTTGGCCAGTCTGCGTGATGAGGGAGTGGCCTTCCCCAGTGCGTATCGCCGCGAGGCGCTGGCCGCCGACCTAACCGCGGCCCATGGCGACAAAGACAAGCCCGAACTAGAAGCGGCCCAGATCCCCACCAAGATCGCTGGACGTATCGTGTTGCGTCGCATTATGGGCAAGGCCAGCTTTGCCACCATTCAGGACGGCAGTGGCCGAATCCAGGCGTACTTGCGCAAACAAGACCTACCCGAGGGTTTGTATGCGCAGTTTAAAACCTGGGACCTGGGCGATATCGTGGGCATCGAGGGTCATCTGTTTAAGACCAACACCGGCGAGTTATCGGTCCACGCTACCGATGCGGTG
>CALKMT010000118.1 GCA_938091715.1 uncultured Litorivicinus sp. | reverse complement strand
GTCAAAGAGGAAGCCGACCGAGTAGGCCAGGTCACGGGATTGGCATGGACCAGCGTCGGTGGCGAGTTGCTGACCATCGAAGCGGTGGCGGTGCCCGGCAAGGGCAAGGTCACGCGCACCGGTAGTCTGGGCGATGTGATGCAGGAATCGATCACGGCAGCCTTGACGGTTTGCCGTAGCCGGGCGGAATCCCTGGGCATTCCAATGGAATTTCATGAAAAGAAAGACTTGCACATTCACGTGCCCGAGGGCGCAGTGCCCAAGGACGGACCCAGTGCAGGCATTGGCATGTGCACCGCGTTGGTCAGCGTGTTGACGGGTATATCGGTCAAGGCGGACGTGGCCATGACCGGCGAGATCACGCTGCGAGGCCAGGTTTTGCAGATTGGGGGCCTGAAGGAAAAGCTGCTGGCGGCCCATCGAGGGGGCATCAAAACCGTGTTGATTCCCAAAGATAACCAAAAGGACTTGAAGGAAATTCCAGACAATGTGAAAGGGGATCTGACCATTATCCCCGTGGCTTGGATTGACGAAGTGCTGGAGGTGGCCCTGGTCTCAACACCAAAGCCGGAGGTAGAAAATACTCAGGCACTGGCCAATGATGAAAAAACATTACCAAATTCACCTCTATCCCACTAATTTCATGGGATAGAGGTTGACCGAGTGAATTTTTGATTGTTATAACTGTCCAGGTCGACAGGAATAGTCGAAAAGCACGAGGGCTCTAGGGCTCCGGCATTTATTAAAAAAGAAACAACAAAGCTCAAAAGGGGTTTAATGTGAACAAATCTGAATTGGTTGATGCGATTGCATCAGGCGCAGGCCTAAGCAAGGCAGACGCAGGTAAGGCACTGGACGCTACCGTTGCTGCCATCACTGACTCGCTGAAAGGTGGCGAGCAAGTTTCATTGGTTGGCTTTGGCACCTTTGCCGTTAAAGCTCGTGCAGCACGCACAGGCCGTAACCCCCAGACGGGTAAAGAGATCCAAATTGCTGCCTCTAACGTTCCTGGCTTCAAAGCAGGTAAAGCACTGAAAGACGCGGTAAACTAAGTCAGCCGCAACGCTGACCCAAAAAGGGGCGCTTGGCGCCCTTTTTTTTCGATCAAATTTTAAGAAGAAGCCCAATGTTACAAAACATCCGTGATAACGCCTCTGGCGCAGCCGCCAAAATTATTGTCGGGCTGATTGCCCTGACTTTTGTGGTGACTGGCGTGCAGTTTGTGTCCTTTAGTGGTGAGCCTGAAGTGGCCGTGGTCAACGACCAACCCATCACTGAACAAGACTTTTTGCGCGAGTTGGATACTCAGCGCCGGCAGTTGCTATCGCTGGTGCAGGATCCCGCCTTGATCGACGAGTCGATGCTGCGCACACGGGTGTTGGATTCTCTGATCCAGCAGACGTCGGTACTGACGACTGCCCAGGCCCGGGGCCTGAGTTTTCAGGATGCGCAAATCGATCAATTGATCTCCAATGCACCGGAATTTCAACAGGACGGCCAGTTTAGCGTCGCCTTGTTTGATCAGTTCGTCGGCCGCCAGGGGCTGGGCCGGGTTGGGTTTCGTGAGCAACTCAAAGAGCAGCTAACGGTCAATCAGTGGACCCGAGGCCTGGCGGACAGCGCCTTTGTTCTGGATGCACAGGTTCAGCAAGCCTTGGCATTGGAGGGTCAGCAGCGTTCGGTTCGTTGGATTCCCGTGCTGGCCAGTGATCAGTCCATCGACGCCCAGCCCAGCGATAGCGAGTTGCAGAGCCTGTACGATGCCACCACGGCCCAATGGCAACAGCCCCAGCAGGTGTCAGTGGATTACGTCTTGTTGCCGCGTGAGCGCGACCTGACAGACATCGAGGTGGACCCGGCTGAATTGCGAGACGCCTATGACCGTTACGTTCAAGCCCTGAACGCCACCCAAGAGCCTCGCGCCTCGCACATTCTGTTGACTGGGGATGACAGCTTGGCGCAAGCAAAAGCGGCCTTGGCGCGTTTGAACGCCGGCGAAAGCTTTGAAGCGCTGGCGCGGGAGCTGTCACAAGACACGCTAAGCGGCGAGCTCGGCGGTGATCTAGGATTTGCGGATCCCAGTATCTATGCCCCGGAATTTGCACGAGCGCTGGAAAGTCTGGCAGTCGGCGAAGTGTCTGGCGCGGTTCAGACCGCCTTTGGGCATCACATTATCAAGTTGACCGAGGCGCGTGAGCAGCAACCGGAAACCTTTGAGCAACGGGCCGAGCTGTTACGGAACCAGTTAGCCGAGAGCCAAGCCCGTATCGAATACGAGGCCGACGCCGAGGAATTGGCCAATATCGCGTTCTCTGGCGATCTGGAAGAAGCCGCACAGGTGTTAGGGCTGGACATTCAATCGACCGAGCGATTTACCCAAGCCGCCGGCCAGGGAATCGCAGAGAACCTAGGAATTCGAGCTGCGGCCTTTAGTGACGACGTGCAGGCCGGTGAGAACTCGACCTTGTTAGAGCTAGAACAGGGCGCGCTGGTATTGCGTCTGCGCGACAGCGAGCCGGCCCGTCAGTTGGCGCTGGACGAGGTCCGGGAGTCATTGATCGAACTATGGACAGCACAGCAGCAGGCCGAAGCGGCACAAACGGCTGCGCAAGCGCGTTTGTCAGACTTAACCGATGTACAAGCGCAGTCGATCGGACGCGCATTTGATGCATTGCCCTCAGATGTCGTGCAAAACATTTTTGCGTTGCCGGTCGCCCAGCGCCAGGTGGTTCAGGCTGCAACCGGCGATGCGTACGCGCTGGAAGTGGTGTCTGTAACGGCGGGTGCGGTTGAGGATACCGAGGGAATGCAGGCCTTCTTGGCCAGCCAGGCCCGTCAAGCGGCGGGCACTCAGCTGGGCCAATGGGCGCAATCCCAAGCCGTCGTAGAGCGCTGATGGAAACTCTGCTCGATTTATTAAGTTTTACCCTAAAGGTTGTCCTGCTAAGCGCTGCTGCCTTGGTGGTCATCGCTGCCGCTGCGCGCAGCCAGGGCGGCTCAAAAGAGGGCGGTCTTAGGATCGTGGATTGGGGCGCCCGCTGGGCGGGGTATCGCTCGATAATGTTGGGGGTACGGCGCTCGAAAGAGGCCAAGCAGGCCAAAAAAGACGCTAAGAAACAAGCCAAGCAGTCCCCCAAAGGGACGGTTTGGGTTCTGGTGTTCAACGGTGACATGCGGGTCTCGGGTCTGAAAGGACTGCGTGAGGCGGTCAGTGCCATCCTGGTCGCTGCGGATCGTGAAACGGATCAAGTATGTGTGCGCCTGAAAAGCCCGGGTGGCGGCGTGTCGGAATATGGGCTGGCAGCCAGTCAGATGGTCCGTCTGCGCGAGGCAGGCCTGCCATTGACCGTTGCGGTCGAGGGCGTGGCCGCCAGCGGCGGTTACATGATGGCCGTGGTCGCCAATCACATTATGGCAGCTCCCTTTGCTGCGGTCGGCAGTATCGGGGTGGTGGCCCAGGTGCCGAATTTTCATCGGGCGCTAAAAAAAGCTGACGTCGATGTCGAGGTCCTAACCGCGGGTAAGCACAAGCGCACGCTAACGGTACTGGGCGAGAACACCGACGAGGGGCGCGCCAAATTCAAAGACGACCTGGAACAAATCCATCGATTGTTTAAATCCTTTGTCACCACCTATCGGCCGGATTTGGACATTGAGCGGGTCGCCGAGGGCGACGTTTGGTTTGGGTCGGATGCCCTTGAAGTGGGCCTGATTGACGAGGTAGCTCAGGTCGATGATTGGTTGATGGCGCACAGTCAGGACAAAGCGGTACTCGAGGTGCGCTATCAGGTGCCGAAAACCCTGGGCTGGAAGCTAGGCCGTTCGATGCGCCAATTTACCCGTTCAATAGGCGCACTGCCGTGGACTCGGTAACCATCTACACCGACGGGGCGTGCAAGGGCAATCCAGGCCCGGGGGGTTGGGGCGCTTTGATGCTGTTCGGCGAGCACGAGAAACATCTGTTCGGGGGCGAAGCCGAGACCACCAATAACCGCATGGAGTTGCTCGCGGCTATCGAGGCGCTGGACGCCCTGACCCGTCCCTGCAAAGTGCACCTGATCACCGATTCGGTGTACATGAAGGACGGCATTACCAAGTGGATTGGCAATTGGCGTCGCAAAGGCTGGAAGACGGCCGCTGGCAAGCCGGTCAAGAATCGAGATTTGTGGGAACGCTTGGACCAGGCCGTGGAGCGCCATGAGGTGCACTGGGGTTGGGTCAAAGGCCACGCAGGGGACCCCGGCAATGAAAAAGCCGACGAGTTGGCCAACCGAGGAGTCGAACAATGCCTAGGCAAGTAGTGCTGGACACCGAGACCACGGGCATCGAGCCCGAGCTGGGTCACCGAATTATCGAAATTGGCTGTGTCGAGTTGGTCAATCGCCGACTGACCGGGCGTGTGTTTCATGAATACTTACAGCCCGACCGAGAAATCGACCAAGGGGCTTACGAAGTACACGGCATCAGCACCGAGTTTCTGGCGGACAAACCCAAGTTCGCGGCCATCGCCGACAGTTTTATTGAATTTATCCAGGGCGCCGAGTTAATCATTCACAATGCCGCCTTTGACGTGGGCTTCTTGGATGCTGAATTCGCACGTCTGTCCCAGGCGCCTCGGATCAAGGATCTGTGCCATTCTGGGCAGGCCACGGATTCCCTGACCATGGCACGTAAAAAACGCCCCGGTCAGCGCAACAGCCTGGATGCGCTGTGCAAGGTCTACGGTATCGATAACTCGAACCGAGAGCTGCACGGAGCGCTGCTGGACGCCCGACTGCTGGCCGAGGTTTATTTGGCCATGACCCGGGAACAGAACACTCTGTTGGCCAGTACCGGCAATAAGCAAAGCCAATCCATTGAAGCCGAGCCCATTCAACGGGTGGCCGGACGGGTGTCTGGCCCCAGTTATGCCGCCGATGCCGATGAGTCCCAGGGATTTGACGCCTTGCTGGATTCCATTCGAAGCAGTGCGGGGCAGGCTGCCTGGGATGAACTCTAGCTTTCGTGGTGATCTGGCCATCGATTGGTGGCCTCAATCAGACCAAGGCACTTCCGCCGCATTGGTGGCATTTTCTGACGATCGTCAGGTGTTGGTGGGGCCCAATGGGCCAATGTTAGACGCTAGCCTGGTTAATCAGAGCCATACCGTCGGCACGATTTCCGGTGTCAGCGTGCACTGCGTCCGCTGGTCGGATGTGCCGCCCAAGGGATATCAGTGGATGCCGCTGCGGGCGTGCATTTTGTCCCATCCTGATGATCTGACGTTTATCGCGTTAAGTGCGGGAATCCAGCGGCTTGAGTTCATTGAAGAGCATCGATTTTGCGGTCGGTGCGGCAGCGCCAACCACAGCAATCCCGGGGACTCTGGGGTACGTTGCAGCGATGCAGACTGTGCCCTGGTCAGTTATCCCCGCATCTCGCCGTCGGTCATCGTATTGGTGACCCGGGGCAGTCAATGTTTGTTGGCTCGCTCGCCGCGGTTCGAGCCTGGGATGTATTCGACCCTGGCCGGATTCCTGGAGGCCGGGGAGTCCGCTGAGCACGCTATTCGGCGGGAGATCCGCGAGGAAGTAGGCATCGAAGTCACGCGCCCGCGGTATTTTGCCACCCAGTCCTGGCCGTTTAAAAACTCGCTGATGATGGGCTATTTCGCGGAGTGGGCCAGCGGCGACATTCAGGTGGACGGCGTCGAAATTGTCGACGCGCAATGGTTCGAGGCCGATAAACTGCCAGGCCTGCCGCCGGCCAGCAGTATCTCTCGGGCCCTGATTGACACCTGGTTAGGGCAGCGGGATCCTGAGCTGCTGACCCACCTTTAGGTAGCGCCCGACGGTGTTGACTGACTCCAGCGCGGCAACCGTCGTGTTATAGCGCCGGGCGATGGTCCACAAGGATTCGCCTGAGCGCACAACATGGGTGGTATTGCCCTCGGCATACACCGCATTGCCCCCATTAACTCGCAGCACCTGACCGATCCGGATCAGGTTGCTGTTGAGCCCGTTTAGGCTCTTTAGCTCACCCACCGAGGTATCAAAGCGCAGGGCAATCGCCCCCAAGGTGTCACCGGATCT
>CALKMT010000117.1 GCA_938091715.1 uncultured Litorivicinus sp. | reverse complement strand
GCGCAAGGATTGAGACTGCAGCGACTGGGCACTACACTTTCGACCTTTTGACAGGCGCAGATATGCAGGATTCGTCCATAACCCGAGTGGGTGTGGTGGGTGGCGGGCAGTTGGCCCGGATGCTTCAACCCGAGATCACCGCACTGGGCGCCCAACTGGTCGTATTGGATCCCTCGGAACAGGCGCCGGCCATGGCCAACGCCGATCAGCAGGTACTGGGCGACTATCATGACCCCCAGGCACTGGCACAACTGGCCGGATGCTGCGATGTGATCACGGTCGAGCTAGAAGACGTGGGCTGCGAGGCCTTGGCGCAGATCCGTGACCAAGGCACGCCGGTGTACCCTGATCCCGACCTGATCGCGCTTATTCGCAACAAATACCGTCAAAAACAAGCCTATGCTGCGCTGGATATTGCCACTTCCGATTTTTGCTCCGTGGATCCGGCGTATCCCCAAGGCTTCATCGATTTCGGATTTCCTTTGGTGCAAAAGACCGAAACCGGCGGTTATGACGGCCGTGGCGTGCAAGTGCTGCGATCTGCTGATGAGCTAGACCGGCGCCTGATGGCGCCCTCCTTTGTCGAGCGGTTGGTGCCCTTTGTGATGGAGGTCGGGGTCATGGTGGCGCGCACCCCCCAAGGCCAGACCCGCGCCTTTGCCCCAACCGAAATGGTGCTGGATCCTGAACTCAACCTGCTGGATTTGTTGCTGGCGCCGGCGCGCTTAACGCCGGATCAAACCGCCGCGGCCGAGCGACTGGCCTGTCAGGTCATCGAAAAACTGGGCGGGGTTGGGGTGTTCGGCGTCGAGCTGTTCCTGACCGAGACCGGCGAGTTTTTGGTCAACGAAATTGCCCCCCGGGCACACAACAGTGGACACCACAGCATCGAGGCCTGCCAGACCAGCCAGTTTGGTCAGCAGGCCCGAATTCTGTTGGGCCTGCCCTTGGGCAGCGTGGCTCAGCCCCGGCCGGCGGCGTTGGTAAATTTGATTGGCCAGCCCGGATTCACCGGCGTGACTCGGGTCGTGGGCCTGGCCGAGACGCTGGCGATCGAGGGCGTAACGGTCCATTTGTATGGTAAGGCCGAATGCCGGCCCGGACGCAAGATGGGCCACATGAGCATCGTTGCGGACAGCATCGATGCGGTATTAGAGACAGCCCATCGGGCCAAGCAAACCCTAAGTATTCAAGGAGCAGACGCCTTATGACCTCAGTGGGAATCATCATGGGCAGCGACAGTGACCTGCGGGTGATGCAGGCCGCCGCCGACACATTAAATGAATTTGGCGTGCCCTTTGAGCTGACCATCGTGTCAGCACATCGCACACCGGATCGTATGGTTGACTATGCACGCAGTGCAGCGGATCGCGGGTTGAAAGCCATCATTGCGGGGGCCGGCGGGGCTGCTCATCTGCCTGGGATGGTGGCCGCCATGACCACCCTGCCGGTGATTGGGGTGCCGGTGAATATCACCGCGTTCCAGGGCCAGGATAGCCTGCTTAGCATTGTGCAAATGCCCAAGGGCATTCCGGTGGCCACGGTTGCCATTGATAACGCTGCCAATGCGGCTTTGTTGGCCCTGCGAATTTTAGGGGCCTCGGATCCTGCGATTCGCGACCAGCTAGCCCAGCACTTTAAGGCGATGGAGCAGACGGTTCTCGACAAAGCGGCCCGGGTTGAAGCACAGTTTGGGCATGACAACACCTGAGTGGGCCGAGCGCCTATTAGCCCTTGCGGAGCGGCTGGATCCGCTGTTACCCCCGGCGTATCCGCACATTGACTGGTCCGATACCTGGGCCGCCCAATGGCACGCCTTTTCAGCGCAACATGGGGGCCTAGAACCCCTGTCCCGTCCCTCGGATCAGCATTTTGACGACCTGCTGGCGATTGACCGTCAAAAGGCCGCTTTTCGCGCCAACGTTGAACATTTCCTGCGCGGTTGGCCCTCTAACCATGTGTTGCTATGGGGTGCTCGGGGGTGCGGTAAAAGTACCTTGGTCCGAGCTCTGTTGACGGCCTATGGCGATCAGGGCTTGCGCTTAATTGAGGTGGCCAAGGATCAGTTGCATCAACTGCCTAGAATTGTGCGGGGATTGGCCGAGCAGCCCTATCATTTTGTGGTGTTCTGCGATGATCTGAGTTTTGAGCCAGGGGATCGCAGCTACCAGGGACTGAAAACGGTGCTTGAGGGGTCGCTTGCGCAAATGCCGGCGAATTTGATGGTGGTGGCCACCTCGAACCGGCGTCATCTTGTGCCAGAAACCGGTGCTGACAATGCCGGTGCGCGTTGGGAAGGCGCCGAACTACACATGTCCGACGCGGTCGAAGAGAAAATCGCCTTGGCGGATCGATTTGGCCTGAGCCTGAGTTTTTACGCCTATTCGGCCGAGGATTACTTGGCAATCTGCCAGGCATCCTACCAACGCATTCGCGCACAGATTGACCGAGAACTGCCGAAGTTTGATGAGCGCATGGCCGTCGAGGCGCACCGCTTTGCCACGGCCCGCGGAGGCCGAGGCGGACGCATCGCCGAGCAATTCGTGCGGGACTGGGTCGGGCGTTACTTAATCGGCTGAGACCCGATGGGTCGCCTGCAGTTTGACGTAGTGATCGGTGGTGTACTCAAAAAAGGCCAATTCCTTGTCACTCAGCGGCCGGGCCTGTTTGGCCGGCGACCCCATGTACATGTAACCCGATTCCAATCGCTTGCCCGGCGGCACCAGGGTGCCTGCGGCGATCACGACGTTATCTTCGATCACTGCCCCATCGAGCACCGTGGCACCGATGCCAATTAACACCCGATCGCCAATGGTGCAGCCATGCAGACAGGCCTGATGGCCGACCGTGACCCGCTGGCCAATGACCGTGGGCCACCCGGCGGGATTGGCTTCGCTTTTGTGCGTGCAGTGCACCACCGCACCGTCCTGGACATTGGAATAGTCGCCAATGTGGATGTGATTAACATCGCCACGCAGCACCGCAGCCGGCCAGATCGACACATAATCGCCCAGGCTGACCTCGCCGATGACGACAGCCGCGTCGTCGACAAAAACCTCTTTTCCTACCGTGGGTGTGTGTCCGTTCCAGGCGCGGATGGCCATAGCTAAGTCCTTGAAAATGGTGGGTTGCAGACCCAGTATGCCAGTAACCAACGCCAGGATCATTGCCATGAACCCACTGCTTCAGTCGAACCCTTTGCCTCTTTTTTCAAAAATTCAGCCCGAGCATATTGAGCCGGCGATCCGAGAGTTGATTGCCGGCGTCAAGACAGCCGTCGAGCAGGTGGTGGGCCAGGCCGACGGTTTCACCTGGTCCACTTTGGTGTCTCCAATCGAGCAGGCGCAGGAGCGCTTGAGCGAGGCTTTTTCCCCGGTGGGTCACATGAAAGCGGTGATCGACAGCCCGGCCCTGCGTGATGCGTACAACGCCTGTTTGCCCTTGCTTAGCGAGTTGGGCACCTGGTTAGGTCAGCACCAGGCGTTGTATCAGGCCTATAAGGCGTTGGCCTCGAGTGCGGAATTTGACGACTTATCCACGGCACAGCAAAAAGTAATCCGCGATGCCGTGCGTGACTTTGAGTTGGCCGGTGTCGGTCTTCAAGGCACTGATCGCAAGCGATACGGGGAAATTCGCGCCCGTTTGTCCGACCTATCCAGTGGCTTTTCAGACGCCCTGCTGGATGCCTCTCAGGCTTGGAGCAAACACATCACCGACGGCGCCGAATTGGCCGGCATTCCCGAGACGGCGCTGGGCATGATGCAAGGCCTGGCCGAGGCCAAGGGGCTAGAGGGTTACCTGGTGACGTTGGATGCGCCGGTCATGATGGCGGTGATGAGCTTTGCTGAGCGCCGGGAATTGCGCGCCGAGGTCCACAAGGCCTGGAGCACCCGAGCCAGCGATCAGGGCCCGAACGCCGGTCAATTTGACAACAGCGAACGCATTGATGAAACCCTGGCATTGCGACATGAAATGGCCCAGCTATTGGGGTTCGATAGCTATGCCGAGTTGTCGTTGGCGACCAAAATGGCCAACGAGACCGATCAGGTGTTGGGCTTCTTGCAGGACCTGGCCGACAAGGCCAAGCCCTTTGCCGAGCAGGAAGTGGCCACGCTCAAGGCCTTTGCCCGTGACCAAGGCCAGCCGGAACTGGCGGCTTGGGATTACGGGTATTACAGCGAGCGGTTGAAAGAGCAGACCTTCGAGATAGACCAAGAGGCCCTGCGCCCCTGGTTTCCCCTGCCCAAAGTGCTACAGGGGCTGTTTGCGGTGACCGGTGGGCTATTTGATTTCACCGTGTCCCAGGTCGAGCCCGCGGATCTGTGGCATCCCGAGGCCAGTTTCTGGCAAATCCAGCGCGCCGGCCAACCGGTGGGCTATTTTTATCTGGATTTGTACGCCCGGGAGGGCAAGCGTGGTGGGGCCTGGATGGATGTGTGTCGATCTCGTTGGCAAGAGGGCGACACCCTGCATCTGCCGGTGGCTTATCTGACCTGTAACTTTAGCCGGCCGGTCGGTCAGCAACCGGCGTTATTGACCCACGACGAGGTGGTCACGCTATTCCACGAATTTGGCCATGGGTTGCATCACATGATGACCGCTCAGGACACCCTGGCAGTCAGTGGTATCGCAGGGGTTCCCTGGGATGCGGTCGAGTTGCCCAGCCAGTTCTTGGAAAATTGGTGCTATGCCAGCGAAGGGCTGGCGTTGATGAGTGGCCACTATGAAACCGGCCAAGCACTGCCCCAGGCAGAGCTGGATAAACTGATCGCAGCGCGCAGCTTCCAAGCCGGCATGCAGACTCTTCGTCAGGTCGAATTCGCGTTGTTTGATTTCCAATTGCATGCTCACTACGACCCGATCAATCCGACGCCCTTTATGCAGGTATTGCAGGGGGTCCGTGATCGTGTCGCGGTGGTACCCGCCCCGGACTACGGCCGCTTTCCCTGCAGTTTTGGGCACATTTTTGCCGGCGGCTACGCGGCGGGCTATTACAGCTACAAATGGGCCGAAGTGCTCAGCGCCGACGCCTTCAGCCGCTTTGAAGAAGAGGGCATCATGAATCCAGCCACCGGTCAGGCCTTTCGTGCGGCGATTCTCGAGCGCGGCGGATCCGAGGATCCAATGACGCTGTTTGTCGAGTTCCGCGGACGCGAACCCCAGGTTGATGCCTTGTTACGTCATAACGGGTTGGCCGCATGATCAAGCGATTTATCGCCGGCGCTGTGTGCCCCCGGTGCAGTGAGCGTGACAAACTACGGGCCTGGATCAACGCCGAGGGTACTCAATATCGTGAGTGCGTGCGGTGCGGCTTTGAGGATGCGATTTACGCCCAGCCTCCGGGCGAGATCGAAACCCGAGTCAATCAGCCGCGCAGCGGCCCCACGACCTCTGAGGACATCAAGCCCATTCGCTTTATTCCCGATTCTGAGGATTAACGGATTCGCGGCATCAGCCAGACTCGAAAGACGATCAACATGGCGCAGGCACGGGCGATTTGCCAGGCCCAGAACGACCACCATTGGGCCTGCATGCCGTGCTCAGCCAAGCCAAGGTTCAGCGGGAAATAAACCAACCCGGTGCTGAGCACCATAACGCCGGCCATGGCCTTGAACGCATTGAGTCCGATATAAACGCCGTCCATCCAGTAGCTGATCCAGGCGATCAGTGGCAGCGGAATCAGATAGATTAGCCAGGGCAACACGCCCTGAATCAGGTCCGGCTGGGGGACCAGCCATGCGACCCAGTCCGTGGCAAACAGCCACAGCAGCAAACTGGCCAAGCTGGCACTGATCAGCGAGCAGGCGGCAGTGTATTTCAGGGCCAGGCGAACCCAATCTGGCCGGGCTGAACCCAAACTGTGTCCGACCTGGATCTCGGCGGCGTCGGCAAATCCATCCAAGGCATAGGCCGCCACCGCTAACAGAGTTAGCAACACGGCGTTAATGGCGGCTGCTTCGGTGCCCAGTTGGGCGCTTTGGGTGTTAAACCACGTAAACACGGCCAGCAGTGACAGGGTTCGTAGCATGACCCATCCGTTGGCCTGTAACAGCTGGCCAATCCCGCTCAGGTTCCAGCGGCGCCATAGCTCGCCCTGGCGTACGGCCAGAGCGGCTAACACCAACACCGCGGTGGTCACTTCGGCCATCAAGGTGCCATAGGCAATGCCCTTGGCACCCCAGCCAAGGCCCCAGCCCAGCCAGGTGCTGAACACGATGTTCAGCAAATTCATGCCCATCAGCAGGGCCACAGCCGAGCCTGTGCGGCCCTGCCCCATCCACCAGCCATACACGACATACAGCGCAAACACGAAGGGTGCCCCGAACAAACGGATCACCAGATAGTCGTGCAAAATGCCTTGCAGCTTTGGTTCAACGTCCAGCAACGACAACAGAGGCGTCACTAGGCCCTGGCCCAGGCCAATGACCAAGGTGCCGGCCCCGGCCGCCACCAACAGCCCCTTTTGCAGATATCCCATGACCTCGACGGGGTTATCCCGTCCCACGGCCTGAGCCGTCAGCCCGCCAGTGGCCTGGCGTAGAAAGCTAAATGCCCAAAATATCAGGGTGATCCAGCTGGCACCGAGGGCAACGCCCGCCAGGTCTGCCGCACCGGGTATCCGGCCGGCAATGGCGGTGTCCACCAGGCTCAATAACGGGATCGAGGCATTGCCCAAAATGAGCGGCCAGGCCAGTGACCACGTACGGCGGAAGCTAGGAGTCTGCACTCGGAGTCCTTCTCAGGGGTTGCATAGGGCGGCCAACTTATAAGATAGTTGGCGCGCTACAAAAGCACGCGCTAGATAATAAACCTAAGACAGGCGTGATCCACAACCCGGCCAGGACCATTCAAGACGAGTGATTCCGCCGGTTTACGTCGTCTTGGGGTGCGCGAAAATTTCGCACTGCGGAGGCAATATGCGGGTTTGGTACTTACTCTTGGCCTTAATGGCCCCTAACGCCATGGCAGCATGGGAAGTCAACATGCGCCAGGGTGTGACCGAGATTTCACATGCGGTCTACGATTTGCACATGACCATTTTCTGGGTCTGTGTGGCCATTGGTGTTGTCGTTTTCGGCGTCATGTTCTATTCCATTTATCACCATCGTAAATCGCGCGGTGCGGTCTCGGACGATTTTCACGAGAGCACCAAGCTTGAGATTGTCTGGACGGCGATCCCCTTTGCGATCCTGGTGGTCATGGCCATCCCAGCCACCCAGGTATTGGTTCAGATGTACGACGCCAGCGATTCGGACATCGATATCAAGGTCATGGGCTATCAGTGGAAATGGTCATATGAGTACTTGGGCCAAGACTTAGGCAACGGCGAGAACCTGGCGTATTTCTCAAACCTCGCTACCCCTCGCCAAGAGGTATACAACGAGTCCGAAAAGAATCCGAACTACCTGCTAGAAGTCGACGAGCCGCTGGTCATCCCGGCCAACAAAAAAGTGCGCTTCTTGATCAGCGCCAACGACGTCATCCATGCCTTCTGGGTGCCGGACTTTGCGGTCAAGAAAGACGCCATCCCCGGATTTATCAACGAAGCTTGGACCAATGTGCCTGAGCCCGGCATCTATCGCGGTCAGTGCGCCGAGCTGTGCGGCGAAGCCCACGGTTACATGCCGATCGTGGTCAAGGTGGTACCGGAAGACGAATACGTGGCTTGGGTAGAAAACAAGCGACAGCAAGTAGCCGCGGCGCGGGGCATTACACCCACCGTCGCTAGCAAATAAGGAGCGAATATGAGTGCTGTAATCGATACTCATGGTCACGAGGACCACGGTCCAAAGCGTGGCTTTATGCGCTGGGTTACCACGACTAACCACAAGGACATCGGCGCGATGTATCTGTGGTTTTCGTTGGCGATGTTCTTTGTCGGTGGTTTGTTTGCCCTGATCATTCGCTCGGAGCTGTTCCAGCCAGGCCTACAGATTGTCGAGCCTGAGTTCTTTAACCAGATGACCACCATGCACGGTTTGATCATGGTGTTTGGTGCGGTTATGCCGGCCTTTGTGGGTCTGGCCAACTGGCTGATCCCGGTCATGATCGGTGGGCCGGACATGGCGCTGCCGCGTTTGAACAACTGGTCGTTCTGGCTGTTGCCGTTCAGCTTTACGATTCTTTTGTCGACCATGTTTATGGAAGGCGGCGGACCGAACTACGGCTGGACCTTCTATGCGCCGTTGTCGACGTCCTACGCGCCGCCGAGTGTGACCTTCTTCATTTTCGCGATGCACCTGATGGGCGTGTCCTCGATCCTGGGCTCGATCAACATTATCGCGACCATCTTTAACATGCGTGCCCCGGGCATGACCTTGATGAAGATGCCGATGTTTGTTTGGTCTTGGTTGATCACCTCGTATTTGCTAGTGGCGGTGATTCCGGTCCTGGCGGGTGTGATCACGATGATGCTGATGGACATTAACTTTGGCACCAGCTTCTTTGATGCGGCCGGTGGCGGTGACCCGGTATTGTTCCAGCACGTGTTCTGGTTCTTTGGGCACCCCGAGGTGTACATCATGATTTTGCCGGCCTTCGGCATCGTCAGTCACATCATTCCAGCATTCGCGCGCAAGCCTCTGTTTGGCTACAGCTCTATGGTCTACGCGACCTCGTCGATTGCTTTCCTAAGCTTCATCGTCTGGGCGCACCACATGTTCACCGTGGGCATTCCCTTGGTGGGCGAGCTGTTCTTTATGTACGCCACCATGCTGATTGCGGTACCCACGGGGGTGAAGGTCTTTAACTGGATCACCACCATGTTCCGCGGGTCGATGACGTTCGAGACGCCAATGCTGTTTGCCCTGGCCTTCGTGGTGTTGTTCACCATCGGTGGATTCAGTGGCTTGATGCTGGCGATCGCGCCGGCTGACTTCCAGTATCACGACACCTACTTCGTGGTGGCCCACTTCCACTACGTGTTGGTACCCGGTGCGATCTTCGCGATCTTTGCGGCGATGTATTACTGGCTGCCCAAAATGACCGGCAACATGTACCCCGAGTGGTTGGGCAAGTTGCACTTCTGGCTGTCCTTTGTCGGCATGAACCTGACGTTCTTCCCGATGCACTTTATTGGCCTGGCGGGCATGCCGCGCCGAATCCCGGACTACAACATGCAGTTCGCCGATTTCAACATGGTGGCCAGTGTCGGAGCCTTCGCCTTTGGCTTCACACAGTTGCTGTTCTTGGCGATCGTGATCATCACCATCCGTGGTGGCAAGAAAGCCGAAGCCAAGAGTTGGGAAGGGGCTGAGGGATTGGAGTGGAGCCTGCCGTCGCCGGCGCCGTACCACACCTTTGCCACGCCGCCTGAGGTTAAGTAATTGAGTAGCGCCACCGCCATTCGTCGCACCCTCATCAAGGGGTTGATGGTGGGGGTGGCGATGTTTGGCTTTGGATTCGCCTTGGTGCCGTTGTACGACATCATTTGCGAAATCGCCGGGGTCAACGGGAAAACCAATACTGTGGCCTATACCGGAACCGCCGAGGTCGACGAGTCCCGGGAAGTGCGTGTGATTTTCATGTCGGTTAATGGCGGGGCGATGCCCTGGCACTTCCGGCCCGAGGTTACCGAAATGGTGGTCAAGCCGGGACAGGTTTACAACACGGCCTATTATGCTGAAAACCTGACCGGCCGAGATTTAGTGGCCCAAGCGGTACCCAGCGTCAGTCCAGGGTATGCGGCTAGCCACATGAACAAGATTGAGTGCTTTTGCTTTGAGCAACAGCCACTGGCAGGGGGGCAGGATACTAGGATGCCCCTGCAATTTATGGTCGATCCGGATCTGCCAAAAAGCGTTCGGGCGATCACGTTGAACTACACCCTGTTTGATATTACCGAACGGGTGATGCGCGAAAGCGCGAGTCGATAACAAAAAGGAGTCACCATGGCGGGCGCTTATTACGTTCCTGAACAGAGCAAATTGCCAATTGCTGCAACCTTAGCATCGTCGATCATGATGATCGGTGCCGGCATTTGGGTGGTCGATAACGGCCAGGGCAATGTCTACACCAGCGGACCGACGATTTTTGCCGCTGGCCTAGTGGCTGTTTTGGCGGTTATGTACGTCTGGTTCTCTACGGTCGTCAAAGAACATCAGGCCGGCATGAACAACGCGCAACTCCAGCGCTCGTACGTCTGGGGCATGGGCTGGTTCATTTTCTCGGAAGTGATGTTTTTTGCGGCGTTTTTTGGAGCGCTGTTCTACGTTCGAAACTTCAGCATCCCGTGGTTGGGTGGTGAAGGCGAAAAGGGCGTGACCAACATGTTGTGGCAGGGCTTTGAAGCCACCTGGCCGCTGATGCAAACCCCGTCGCAGGCGCTCGAAGCCAGCACCGGTATCGCAGCGGCCAACACCGTGCGGGGCCCGGGTGAAATTATTCCTTGGAGCGGGTTGCCGCTGATCAACACCATCCTGTTGCTGTCGTCCTCGGTCACCGTGCACTTTGCCCACAGCGCGCTCAAGGCGGGCAATGACAAAGGCATGTCGCGCTGGCTGGCGGCCACGGTCATCTTGGGCTTTGTGTTTGTCGGATTCCAAGCCGAAGAATACGTACTGGCCTACACCGAGTTGGGGCTGACGCTGGAAACCGGCGTGTATGGTGCGACCTTCTTTATGTTGACCGGCTTCCACGGTTTACACGTGTGCATCGGTGCGATCATGTTGTCGATTATGTGGCTGCGTCATCGTAAAGGGCATTTCCAGCCCAAGGATCACTTTGGATTCGAGGCGGCCAGCTGGTACTGGCACTTTGTCGACGTGGTTTGGGTGGGCTTGTTCCTGTTCGTTTACATCCTGTAAAGCACTAGTAGGACCCTGACCATGGCGCTTGCATGGTTAGGGTTCCGCTCAACACTCCATAGGCCACGGTTACCAACAGCAACCCTGCCAAGGTAATGCGCACGCCCAGGGCGTACATGGTACGTTTCTTCGAAGAGTCATCGTTTAACAGAAACCACAGTCCGCTGGACAAGCTGGCAAGTACGGCGATAAACAGAACGACAATGATGATTTTCAGGGTGAGTGCGGACATGGGGCGGCCTCTAATTTTTAATCAGTATACCTGCGATCATGGCTAGCTTCAGGCCGGGTTGGCCGGTAACCGCGTTTGCAGCATTTTTTGTGCCTGTCTTTATCGGGCTAGGGGTGTGGCAATTGGATCGGGCGGCGGGGAAAACCCAGCTGCTAGCCGAGGTGGCCGAGCGCCAGCAAAGTGCCCCAGTGGAGTTAAACACCCTGGCTCAGAGTGAGCGGGTTAATTTTACGCCTGTGAAATTGGCTGGCACCGCCTGGGTCGGCCGACTCATTTACTTGGATAACCGTGTGCGCAGTGGCCGACCCGGTGTCGAGGTGTTGTTGCCCGTCCAGACCGGAGACCAGGTGGTGTTGGTCAATTTGGGGTTTGCCGCCAAGCCTGGCCGGATTAACTTGCCGCCGGCCCCGACCCTACCCAGCGAGGTAGTCTTGAGCGGATATCTGTATGCGCCGGACAAGCCCCGGGTGGTGTTGGTCGAGCAACAGCCCGCTGGCTGGCCGCGGCTGATGCAACGCCTGGATTGGCCAGCGGCCGAGCAGGCCTTGGGCGCCGAGCTGGGGCCATGGCAAGTGCGCATCGACCCCGAGCATCCGCTGGCGCTCGAGACCGATTGGGTGGTCAGTGTGTCCGGGCCCGAGCGCCACCGAGGGTATGCCGTTCAGTGGCTGGCGATGGCGTTGGCGCTGAGTATTTTGTACATCATTGCAGGACTTAAAGGAGTCGGACGTGCGTCGAGATAAGGCCATCGCTTTGGCATTGATTGTGGTGGCAGCGGCCCCGTTGGTGGTCGCCACCGCCCTGTATTTTGGTGGCTTTCGCCCCGGTGGCGCGACCAATGAAGGGGCCCTGTTGAACCCGATTTGGGACGGCAGTGTGGTCGAATGGCGCATTGCCGAGGACGACCCTCGTCTGTCCGATGCCCGTCTGGATCGCTGGTATGTGATCACACTGGATTCGAACAATCGAGCCGAGGATCTGTACCTCAGCCGCCAGGTCGTCACGGCCCTAGGCCGGGAATCCGAGCGCATGGGTCGCATTTTGCTGACGACCGCCTCATTGCCTGCGAACGAGCGCGCGGAATTGGCCCTGGAGCATCCGGGACTGGTGCTGGCGCAGGCGGATGTGGAACAAATCAAGGCCGAGCTGATACGCCGGGGCGCGCCGGAGGAAATCGCCCGCTCTGGGGGGTTGGTCTTGGCCGATCCTTTGGGTAACTTGGTGCTCGTTTACAACAACAAGACCGGCAAGCAGCTTCTAAAGGATTTCAAGCGTTTGCTCAAAGCTTCCAAGATAGGGTGAGCATTGATGGAAACCGCTAAGGCACGCACGTTATTTCGTTTGACCGTATTGGCCACTTTTTTCGCTTTGATGGTGATTGGCAAAGGGGCCTACACACGCCTGACCGATGCTGGGCTTGGCTGCCCGGACTGGCCGGGTTGCTATGGCTTTTTGACCGTGCCCTCGGGCGAGAATATCGACGTCGCCGAGCAGGCGTTTCCGGACACCCCGGTCGAGGCCTTTAAAGCCTGGGTCGAGATGATCCACCGTTACATGGCCACACTGCTGGGTGTGCTGATTATCGCCATTATGGTGTTGGGCCTGCGTTGGGCTCCCAAAGGGGACTCTAGCGGTTGGCCAAAAAAGCATTTGTACTTTTTGCTCGCCTTGGTGTGCTTACAGGGAGCCTTTGGCGCCTGGACCGTGACCCTGAAACTGCTGCCAAAAATCGTCACCTTGCATTTGATTGGCGGCTTCTCGGTACTGACGACCCTAAGCCTGTTGGCCGTGCGATTCCGTCGTTGGCGGCCCGAGGCCACCCTGTCCGGCGAGCAGTCGCGATCGCTGCGAGGCCTGATCCCCTTGGGCTGGTTGGCCTTGGTGGTTTTGTGCGTGCAAATTTTCTTGGGAGGCTGGACCAGTACCAACTACGCGGCACTGGCCTGTCCGGATTTGCCCAAGTGCCAGGGGCAATGGTTGCCGCCCACTGACTTCAAAACCGGATTTGATTTGATTCAGGACGTCGGCCCGAACTACTTAGGTGGCCAGTTGGACAATGACGCTCGAGTGGCCATTCACCTGACTCACCGAATTGGCGCCATTGTGGCGACCTTGGTGATTGGCGCACTGGCCATCGGCTTGATGCGCCGGGGTCGAGGCAGTGTTTACGGCCGGGCCGGGGGCTATTTAATGTTGACCCTGTGGGTCCAGGTAGGGCTTGGATTGTCGAATATTTTGTATCAATTACCCCTGTCGGTGGCGACGGCCCACAACGTGGTGGCGGCGATTTTGCTGCAGGTGTTGGTGATCGGTTTGTTGGCGCTACGGCGAACAGCCAAGGTTGAAGTACTGCAAAAAGGATGGGCGGCTGCATGAGCCAGGCAATCGAGCGCGCGCACTGGCGAGACTACTTAGAGCTGACCAAGCCTCGGGTGGTTGCGTTGATGCTGATCACCTCGGTGGTCGGAATGTGTTTGGCGACGCCGGGCATGGTGCCACTGAACGCATTGATTCTGGGTAATCTGGGCATTGCCCTGTGTGCCGGATCCGCGGCCTGCGTCAATCATTTGGTTGACCAGGGCATTGACCAGAAGATGTCGCGCACCTCGGATCGTCCCGTGGCCACCGGCAAAGTGGCGCCGGGCAATGCCATGATTTTTGCCGCCACCACAGGCATCCTTGGGGCCGGGATTCTGGCCTTTGGGGTCAACGTGCTGACCGCTTGGCTGACCCTGGCTTCGCTGGTGGGTTACGCCTTTGTCTACACCCTATGGTTAAAGCGAGCGACACCACAAAACATTGTGATTGGCGGGCTGGCCGGCGCAGCGCCCCCCTTGTTGGGCTGGACCAGTGTCACGGGCTCAGTGGATCCCCAAGCGCTGTTGTTGGTGCTGATTATTTTTGCCTGGACGCCGCCGCATTTTTGGGCCCGGGCCATTCACCGCAAGGATGAATACGCCAAGGTCGACGTGCCCATGTTGCCGGTGACCCATGGTGACCGCTTCACTCGCCTACACATTTTGTTGTACACCATCATCTTGGTGCTGATCACGGCGATGCCTTATTTGATCGGGATGTCGGGTTGGATTTACGCCATCGGGGCTGGGCTATTAAACGCAGGCTATCTGTATTGGGCGGTGCGCTTGTTGGTCAGTAAAAACCCCAAGGACCCGATGCGTTCGTTTGGTTTTAGCATTTGGTATCTGTTTGGCTTGTTTGTGGTGCTGTTGGTGGATCACTACGGAGCGGCATTGTGAGTACCACGGACGCGCAAAGGCGCGGAATCCAAAAAACTGTCTTGCACCTGGTGGTGTTGATGGCGGTGGTGCTGGTGTTGTTCTTTTGGAAACTCAATCGCGAAGCGGTGGTCAAGCCCACCGAGCCGCCCGCCGGTCTGGTGTTATTGGAAACCCCCAGGGCCCTGGACAGGGTTAATGTGGGCCAGGGTTGGCGCGTCGCGTTGATGGATCGGCCGGATTGTGAGCCAAACCAGTGTCATCCGGCGCGGTCGGTGTTGGATCGGTTGTGGGGCAGTGCCACCAAGTTACCGCGGGATCTGGTCGATCTACAGTGGTACAGCCCCGTGGCCATCGACCAGCCAGGACCCTTTTCAGTTCATACGGTGGGCGTAGAGTTTACTGGTGACGATGCCGCCGGATGGTTTGTGGAAAACCAATGGCAGCGTTACAGCCAATCGGTGCTAATCATCAACCCAGACAACCAATTGGTGGCCTGGGTTCGTCCGCCTTTTAATGCCCCGCAGTTGGTGCGCTCTATGGCGCTGGCCGGGATTCTGTAACTAGCGCCCCAAGCGCCGGGCCGTCAGGATTCGCTCAAACACGATCGGGTCTTTGACGTGCGGGGGTGCATCCGGGCCGCCCTCAGCGCGGCGCGCCAGGGCCACCAGTCGCAACATCCAGAATCGCAGCGCGGCGGTTTGCAGCAACCTATTCCAATCAGCCTGCTCGTTCTCGGTTAATGGACGTACCGATTCGTAGGCACCGCGCATGGCCTCGGCCGCCGCAGGATCCAATGAGCCGTCTTCGTTCGAGCACCAGTCATTCAAGGTGACCGCCAAGTCAAAGGCAAAATAGCCGGTGCAGGCATTGTAAAAATCGATTACCCCGGCGATCTCGTCGCCATCAAACAGGCTGTTGTCCCGAAACAAATCGCCGTGAATGATGCCGCCGGGCAGGTTCGGCTGGCCATTGAGCCAGCTCTGCGTGTCCTGAATTTGATCGGCCAACAGCGTGCGGCCGGCCGTGCTTAAAAAGGGTTGGACCCGGGTTTGATTGCCCTCCCACCAGGACTGCCAGCGATGGTTGTCCCGTTGCATGTCATGCATCTGGGCGCTGGCCAGGTGCATCTGGGCCAGGGCGGTGCCCAGGGCGGCCCGTTGACGGTGATTGGGATTCAGCGGCGCCCGGCCGACCAACTTAGGAAACAAGACCGCGGGCTTGCCCTTAAAGGTGTGCAGACGTTGGCCGTCGTGATCGGGCACCGGGATGGCCACGGGCACACTGGCGTCGCCCAAGCGCTTGTTCAGCTCAACGAAAAAAGGCACTTCGTCAAAGCCCTGTTCTTCAAAGATCTGCAGCACCCACTCCCGCCCGGCGGTGACAAAGTAGGTGGTGTTTTCCACGCCGGCTTCGACGCCCTCAAAATGCGTGGCGGGGGGCAGGTCAAAGCGTGACATAAACTCTGCCAGCTCATCCTGAGTAATCTGGGTATAAACGCTCATTCGTCACGCTCAAAAGCGGGTATTATCCCCGTAACTGTTTAGATAAGTCACCGTCTGTATGAAAAATCCTGATCTGGTTCTAGTCGATGGGTCGAGTTACCTGTATCGAGCCTTCCACGCCATGCCCCCGCTGACCACCTCGGACGGCCAGCCCGTCGGGGCGTTGCGTGGGATTTTGAATATGCTCAAGAACCTGTTTGATCAGACCCAGCCGGCGTTGGCGGCGGTGATTTTTGATGCCCCGGGCAAGACCTTCCGTGACGATCTGTATCCGGAATACAAGGCCAATCGGCCCCGCATGCCCGATGAATTGAGGGCTCAGATCGAACCGATTCATGAGTTGGTTCGGGCCATGGGGCTGCCGCTATTGATGATTCCGGACGTCGAGGCCGACGATGTGATCGGAACGCTGTGCCAAGCCTATGGCGACCAAGGGAAGACGGTCTTGGTCTCGACCGGCGACAAGGACATGGCGCAGCTGGTCAATGGCCAGGTCACTCTGGTCAACACCATGGGGGATCAGTGGACCTATTTGGATCCCCAGGGCGTGGTGGAAAAGTTTGGCGTGCCACCCGAGCGCATCATCGATTACCTAGCGTTGATGGGTGACAAGGTCGACAACGTGCCCGGGGTGGAAAGTTGCGGCCCGAAAACCGCGGTCAAGTGGTTAGAGGCCTATGGCGATTTGCAGGGCGTTATGGACCATGCGGATCAGGTCAAAGGCAAGGCTGGGGAAAAACTGCGCGCGGCGCTTGAGTTTTTGCCCTTGGGCCGAGAGCTGGTGACCATCAAGTTGGATTGCGAGCTGCCCGATCTGTCCCTGGATCGGCTTGCGCCTGACACGGATGCCCTGGCGGCGTTGTACGAGCGGTTTGAGTTTAAAGGCTTGTTAGCCGGCCTAGGGATCTCGCCCAGCGCCGAGGTCGAGCCCTCCAAACCGGACGTGCCCACCGACTATCGGTTGATCGACGATCTGGCGGGTCTGCGTCAGGTACTTGAACAGTGCCGCCAGGCCGGCACCTTTGCGCTGGACACCGAGACCACCTCACTGTCCCCAACCCAGGCCGAATTGGTCGGGGTGTCGGTGGCTTGGGCGCCGGGTCAGGCGGCCTATATACCGGTGGCCCATCAGGTGCTCGAAGTGCAGTTGACG
>CALKMT010000116.1 GCA_938091715.1 uncultured Litorivicinus sp. | reverse complement strand
TTGCCAAGCTTTAATTGACTACACGGCCAGTGCGCACTTTCAGCTGTATCACAAAGTAGCCGAGGGGCAGGAACATCGCGTGGCTGCGAACCAGGTGGCTGAACAAATCTACCCGACGATCGCACAATCGACTGACCTGTTCCTGGAATTTAATGATCGCTATGGCGAGGATCAAGAACAGGACTATCAGCAACTGGAAAACCGCTTGTCGACACTGGGTGAGCGACTGGCCAGCCGCATTGAGTTGGAAGACAAGATGTTAACAGCCCTGCAACAGGACCGTCGCGCTCACTAGCCGTCTAACCAGGCACGGGTGTTCGCCGCCGTCTGTTGTCGTATCTGCTCGCTTGGAGTTTGCCTCAGTTGCGCAACGCATGCCGCGACCTCGACAAGGCTTGCCGGTTCATTCGCGCCCTGCCAATCCACCGGCGCCAGGTCTGGGCTGTCACTTTCCAGCAGCAATCGATCCAAAGGAATCTGCCGGACCCAGTCTCGCAGGCGACGGGCATTGGGCCGAGTAATGGGACCGCCGATTGACAAGTACCAACCCAGATCGAGCCACTTTTTCGCCTGTTCCCAAGAGCCTGAAAAGGCATGCACCATGCCTCGGGTTTGTGGCGCCATTGCGCGCACCGCCTGATAGGCCTGATCGACGGCACCAGGCCCCACCGCGTGCAGGATGCAAAATCGATTCTTGGCCAAGTGCAATTGGCCCTGAAACAGTCCGATGTCGACCGGCGACTGGCGAGTGTCCAAACCGATTTCGCCGACGCCCCAAGTGGGATGCTGATGCAACAAGGATTGCAATTGATCCAGCGCGTCAGTCGGTGCCTCGAACAGCGGATGCCAGCCCGCCGCCACTCGGTGTCCCTCGCGCTCGGCTTCGATTAATCGGGCCACCCGATCGCCATCACAGGTGTCCGTCGAGACCACCAACAACTGCACACCGACCTGTCTAGCCCGCTGAAAAATAGCGTGGCGGTCGCCCCACAATGAATCAAAGGTCAGGTGGCAGTTGGCATCAATCAAGTCAATGCTCGCGGGTCGCTCGGAAATCCAAATCGGGGAATCGCTCTTCGGCCATCGCTAGATTGACGCGACTGGCCGCCAAAAATGTCAAATGGTCTCCACCGTCCAAGGCGAGGTTTTGCTCATACTTACGCTTGAACTCGTTGAGCATTTTTTCATCCGCAGATTCAACCCAACGAGCCGTACTCACATTGACACCCTCGTAAATCGCTTCCACCCCGTACTCGTCTTTTAAACGATAGGCGACCACGTCAAACTGCAGCGTTCCGACGGCACCCAACACAACATCGCCGTTCGCCAGCGGGAAGAAGACCTGCGTGGCGCCCTCCTCGGCCAACTGACGCAAACCCTTGTGCAACTGTTTGGCCTTGAGGGGGTCCTTGAGCCGCACGCGTTTGAACAATTCCGGGGCAAAGTGCGGGATCCCTGTGAACTTGAGGGCCTCGCCCTGGGTAAAGGTGTCGCCAATCTGGATCGTGCCATGGTTATGCAATCCGATAATGTCTCCCGGATAGGCTTCCTCGACGGCACTGCGATCGCCAGCTAAAAACGTCAGGGCATCGGCGATTCGCGTGTCTTTGCCGGTGCGAACGTGACGCATTTTCATGCCCTTCTCGTAGCGCCCTGAACACACCCGCATAAAGGCAATGCGGTCACGGTGTTTGGGGTCCATATTGGCTTGAATCTTGAAAACGAACCCTGAAAAGTTGTCTTCCACGGGGTCGACTTCTCGCTCGCCGGCTTCTCTCGCCTGGGGCGACGGGGCCCATTGGACAAACCCATCGAGCATTTCTCGCACGCCGAAATTAGCCATCGCCGTGCCAAAAAATACCGGGGCCAGTTGACCCGACAGATACCCCTGTAGATCAAACTCATGGCTGGCACCTTTGACCAGATCGACTTCGTCGACAAAGTCTTGCCAATCGGCCCCCAACAGCGCCCGAGCCTCATCAGAATCCAGGCCCTGAATCCGGCGATCGTCAGGAATTTTGCTGCCTTGCCCTGGTGTAAATAGGTGCAAAACATCGTCGGTCAGGTGATAGACTCCCTTGAACGCACGCCCCATACCAATCGGCCAGGTGATGGGCGCCGCGGCAATCCCAAGCACGGTTTCAATCTCGTCCAACAAATCGATGGGCTCGCGGATTTCGCGGTCCATTTTGTTAACAAAGGCCAGGATCGGCGTATCCCGCAGTCGACACACGTCCATCAGTTTGATGGTTCGTTCTTCGACACCTTTTGCTCCATCGATGACCATCAAACAACTGTCCACCGCCGTCAGTACACGGTAGGTATCCTCAGAAAAATCCGCGTGGCCAGGGGTGTCCAACAGATTCACTGTGCGCCCGGCATAGGGGAACTGCATGACCGACGAGGTCACAGAGATCCCACGCTCTTTCTCCATCTGCATCCAATCCGAGGTCGCGTGTTTATCGTTCTTGCGGCCTTTGACGGAGCCTGCGACCTGAATGGCGTTACCGAACAGCAACAACTTTTCGGTGATGGTCGTTTTACCCGCATCGGGGTGCGAGATGATCGCAAAGGTGCGCCGATTCTCGATTTCTTTGGTCAGGCTTGGATCGCCCATGGTTGTCTGTCCTAACTGCAATTAAGTGCTTCGCGCCGCGCGCGAGGGCGACAGTCTAACGGATTGTGTCAACACCACCGACCCCTTTTGCTCCGTGCAAGGACACCATGACGGATTGCCGCTATACTTGCGCCCCACAAGAATCACGATAAAAAACGACACCTGCTCCTGACGAGTCGGTGTCGTTTTTTTGTTTTGCTATCAGCACAGGATTTAACCCAATGAGCGATCGATTACGCCAAGAATGGCTATCGAACATCCGCGGCGACGCCCTATCAGGATTGGTGGTCGCACTGGCCCTGATCCCAGAAGCCATTGCCTTTTCAATTATTGCCGGGGTGGACCCGAAGGTTGGACTGTACGCCAGCTTCTGTATTGCCGCGGTCATTTCGGTAGTGGGCGGACGCCCCGGTATGATTTCAGCGGCCACGGGAGCCATGGCCCTGGTGATGGTGACCCTGGTCAAGGAACACGGACTGGAATACCTGCTGGCGGCGACGTTACTCACCGGTGTACTGCAAATTTTCGCCGGTTATCTGCGCCTGGGCAGCCTGATGCGATTCGTTTCACGCTCGGTAGTTACCGGATTTGTGAATGCGTTGGCGATCCTGATTTTCATGGCCCAGTTGCCTGAATTGACCAACGTCACTTGGCATGTCTATGCCATGACTCTGGCGGGACTGGGCATTATCTATTTATTCCCGTATGTGCCGGTGGTCGGTCGCGTATTGCCATCGCCCCTGGTCTGTATTCTGTTATGTACTGCCTTTGCCATGATGATCGGCTTGGATATCCGAACCGTCGGCGACATGGGCGATCTTCCAGACACCTTGCCCATCTTCTTGTTCCCAGATGTGCCGTGGAACCTAGAGACGCTGATGATCATTCTGCCGTACGCCGTTGCCTTGGCGACGGTAGGCCTGTTGGAATCTTTGATGACGGCCCAGATCGTGGACGATCTGACCGATACCGGCAGTGACAAGAACCGCGAGTGCAAAGGTCAGGGAATCGCTAACATCGCGTCGGGCTTGCTCGGTGGCATGGCAGGCTGCGCGATGATCGGCCAGTCGGTCATCAACGTTAAGTCAGGCGGACGCACTCGCCTGTCGACCCTAATCGCTGGGGTGTGTTTGATCATCCTGGTGGTATTCCTGGACGATTTTATTCGCCAGATCCCGATGGCCGCTCTGGTCGCCGTCATGATCATGGTTTCGATTGGCACCTTCAGCTGGGAGTCGGTCACGAAAATTCGCAACTACCCGCTGTCCAGCAATATTGTGCTGTGGACCACCGTGGGTGTGGTGGTAGTGACGCATAACTTGGCGATCGGCGTGTTCGTAGGAGTTCTGCTAGCGGCCATGTTTTTTGCCAATAAAGTCGGGCATTACATGGGCATCGAGTCGACGCTGCAGGGCGACACCCAACACTATCGGGTCACCGGACAGGTATTTTTCGCCAGCGCCGACAAGTTCACAGCCAGCTTTAACTTCAAGCAAGTCATTGACCGCGTCGTCATCGATGTCTCGGCCGCCCACTTTTGGGATGTCACTGCCGTTGCATCACTGGACAAAGTGGTCTTGAAGCTGCGCCGCGAGGGCATCGACGTCGAGGTCCTCGGGCTTAATCAGGCCAGTGCCACCATCGTTGACCGCTTTGGTGTGCACGATAAACCTGGCGCGGTGGACGACGTCCTGACGCACTAAGCGGCACTTGCAGTCACAGGCTTTTGGCGAGATGGTAGGAAAACCACTCAGACAAGGGCCTGTAACATGAGTCAAATCATCGCCTGCATCGA
>CALKMT010000115.1 GCA_938091715.1 uncultured Litorivicinus sp. | reverse complement strand
ATTAGTCATCCAATCCTGGCGGCAATCGTGGGGGCGCATTTTCGACCTGTCGGTCATAGGCCACCACGGTTTCCCGCTGACGTGGCGGGATCCCACCACGTTCTAGGCGAACCGTGACTCGTCGGTTGGCCGCCCGTCCGTCGGCGGTGGTGTTCGACGCCACCGGATAATACTCCCCGTGAAAACGCACCAGTATTTTGGCTGGGTCAATGCCCTCGGATTCTAGGTAGCGTGCGACCTGTTCCGCGCGCAGCCGCGAGACGTCCTCGTTCTCTAAAAAGCCACCGCCGTCGTCGGTGTGGCCGTCAATAAACACCCCAGAAATGGCGGCGTCCAATTGCACATAGTTGGCAATCGAGGCCAAGGCCTTGCGTTCGGTCTCGGTCAAGCGGCTTTGGCCTTTGTCGTACGTCAGGACACTGCGCTCTACGTCGCTGAAGTTCTGGGGCAGCAATTGCCCCAGACAGGCCACCCAATCGCGGTAGGACGGGGGGAAACGCGCCGGTTGCAAGCGAACCTCGTTGTCCCCCTCGGCCAACACCACCTGCCAGCCATCCAACAGGGTGTTTACCGTCTGCTGGACCAGGTCGCCGCGCACCTCGAGGGCCGGTCGGCTGGAGCGGGTCTGAACCTTGATGATCTCGCGGCCGCTATCCCCCGGCCGCCAAGAACCGGGACGGGCCACCAGTGACGCTTGGGTGTTTTGGTGGATCGGGCGAAAGGCATCCAACTGAAAGGTCGCCCGGCGGCCCGCGTCCTGGGAGAAAATCGCACGACCGTACCCGTCAATGGGCTGCGCCAGTTCACAGCGGATCGGACTGGCATTGACCTGCCATTGCGCCAAGTAAGGTGGGTTAGAGTAGACCACCTGAGCGGCCACTCCATTACAGAATAGGATCGCCGTCAGACCCACTATGGATGTTTGTTTCATGACTGGTCTATCGGCATGAAAAACAAAAACTGAACCTATCGGCTGTGGCCGCAAGTCGGTAGACTGCGCGGCGTATGGAAAGCCTACTTAAAGAACGCTTCCGCGGATTCTTACCGGTCGTTATCGACGTGGAAACCGCTGGATTCAATTCCCAAACCGATGCCCTGCTTGAATTGGCCGTGTGCCCGATTGAAATGGATGAACATGGACACTGCTTCCCTGGCGAGGTCAACGGCTTTCACATCGTGCCGTTCGAGGGGGCCAATCTGGATCCCAAAAGCTTGGAATTCACCGGCATCGACCCCTACCACCCGTTGCGCTTGGCCCAGGCCGAGGATCAGGCATTGGGACAGGCCTTTAAGCCAGTGCGTCAGGCGCTGAAACGGTACGAGTGCACCCGAGCGGTGTTGGTGGGACACAACGCCCACTTTGACCTGGGCTTTCTAAACGCAGCGGTCGAGCGGACAGGAATCAAGCGAAATCCCTTCCATCCCTTTAGTTGCTTTGACACGGCATCCCTGGCCGGACTGGCCTTTGGACAAACGGTGCTGGCTCGCGCCTGCAAGTCTGCAGGCATCGAGTTTGATGGCCACGAGGCCCACAGCGCGCGCTATGACACCGCGCGCACCGCCGATTTGTTTTGTGCGATTGTTAATCTATGGACCGAACTGGGTGGCTGGCCGCCACCCGCGGTGGAAAACGCCTAGGGCGTATCGAAGTCAGCCAGATCCAAGCGCTGACAGACGATGACCGCCTGAGTGCGAGAGTTGACCCCCAATTTACGCAAAATCGCCGTCACGTGCGCCTTGATAGTCGCCTCGGACACTTCTAAATCGTAGGCAATTTGTTTGTTCAACAAACCCTGGGTCAGCATCGACATGACCCGGAATTGCTGCGGCGTCAGGGAACTGATGGCCTTGGCCAGGCGAGCTTCCTCGTCGCTAAAGGACTCCGCGGCTAAATCCACGCCCTCGGGCAGCCACTCTTCACCGGCCAGGACCTGATCAATCGCGTCGGACAGCGTTTCCAATGGCGCACTCTTGGGGATAAACCCGCTGGCCCCCAAATCCATACACTTGTTGATGGTGCTGCCATCCTCGGAACCGCTGACCACCACCACGGGGATCTCGGGCAACTGTCCACGCATAAAGGCCAGTCCACTGAATCCGTTGGCGCCAGGCATGTTCAAGTCCAACAAGACCAAGTCGGTGTCCGGGTTGTCCGAGACCGCGGATTGCACCTCGGCCATATTCGAGGCTTCCAGTATTTCTACCGAATCCAGAAACCCCAACGCGCCTTTTAACGCCGCTCGGAATAAGGGGTGATCGTCTGCCACTAATATTTTCGTCATCGTGAGCGCCTTTTCTTGTCCTTATAAAACAAAAAGCCCGCCGGGATACTCCTCGACGGGCTTTCCGGATTTTCCGATCTTATCGGTTCATCCGGTTTTCGACTAGGTCATCAACCACGGCCGGATCGGCTAGGGTTGAGGTGTCACCCAGTTGGTCGTGTTCGTTGGCTGCGATCTTGCGCAAAATACGGCGCATGATTTTGCCGGAACGGGTCTTGGGCAAGCCCGGTGCCCACTGGATCAGATCCGGTGAGGCGATCGGCCCAATGTCGGTCCGTACGTGCTTGACCAGTTCCTTACGCAACTCATCCGTGGCCTCGACACCCTCTTGCAAGGTCACGTAGACATAGATGCCCTGGCCCTTGATCTCGTGGGGGTAACCGACCACAGCCGCCTCGGCCACCGCGTCGTGCGCCACCAAGGAAGATTCGACTTCCGCGGTACCCATACGGTGGCCCGACACGTTAATCACGTCGTCAACACGACCGGTAATCCAGTAATAGCCGTCTTCGTCACGGCGCGCGCCGTCACCGGTGAAGTACATGTTCTTGAAGGTCGAGAAATACGTCTCTTCGTAGCGCTTGGGGTCACCCCAGCACGAACGTGCAATCGAAGGCCACGAATCCAAAATAACCAAGTTGCCGTCAGTGGCGCCTTCCAAAATTTGACCTTCGTTGTCCACCAACGCCGGCTGAATACCAAAGAACGGACGCGTTGCCGAGCCGGGCTTGGCTGCGGTTGCACCGGGCAGAGGAACGATCATGATGCCGCCGGTTTCGGTCTGCCACCAAGTGTCCACGATCGGGCACGCTTCGTCGCCCATCACTCGGTTGTACCACTCCCACGCTTCGGGGTTAATAGGCTCGCCCACACTGCCCAACAGTTTCAGGCTGGACAGATCGCTGTCGCCCAGGACCGTGTCGCCCTTTTGCATCAGCGCACGGATTGCCGTGGGTGCCGTGTAGAACTGGTTGACCTTGTGCTTTTCAATCACACGGCCAAAACGGCTAGCATCGGGGTAGGTCGGGACGCCCTCAAACATCAACGTCGTCGCGCCATTCGCCAGCGGACCGTAAACGATGTAGCTGTGACCAGTCACCCAGCCCACGTCCGCAGTACACCAGTAAACGTCGCCGTCTTTGTAATCGAACACATACTTGTGCGTCATCGAAGCGTAAACGATGTAACCGCCCGTGGTGTGCTCTAGGCCCTTGGGCTTGCCGGTCGACCCCGAGGTGTACAGGATGAACAGCGGATCTTCGGCGTGCATTTCTTCGGCCGGGCACTCGGTGCTCTGATCGGCCACCAACTCGTGGTACCACTGATCGCGATCTGTGTCCCAAGCGATGTCACCACCGGTGCACTTGACGACCACAACGCTGGTGACGCTGGCGCCGTTGTCCATCGCCTCGATGGCCGCATCGACATTTTTCTTTAACGGAACACGACGACCACCGCGACGGCCTTCGTCCGCTGTAATGATGACGCTAGAATTCGATTCTTCGACTCGCACGGCCAAGGCGTCGGGGCTAAAGCCACCAAACACGATGGAGTGGACCGCACCGATGC
>CALKMT010000114.1 GCA_938091715.1 uncultured Litorivicinus sp. | reverse complement strand
CGCCGCATTGGGCCGGCGTTTGCTGGGCGTATGGCTGGCCGAGAATTCACCCGCCTCGGGCCTGCGAGCGGATCTACTGGCGCTGAATTAGTCGTCGTCCGACAAGGCCGTGACCCCAAACCCGCCGTCGGCTTGATAGCGGATCTGGAACAGGATGGGACGGCAGCAGACGTGACAGTCCTCCCAGAATTCGTGCTCTTGTTCAGCCGGGTCAAAGGCGATCTCGAGGGATTCCCAGCAGTAGGGACAGGTGCTGGGTTCACTCGGCAGCATCAGCAATCGCCTGAGCGGCCCAACGGCTGTGCATCATCGCGGCAATAAATAATACCGTGCTGGACAGCCAAATCAGGGTCGGTGCGGCGGAGTACACGATGTCAGGAATCATCAATTGCTCGACCTCTTCGGTCACCCCGTACATAAAATAGGGCGTCACCGCAAAGGCCGCCCACTGGTTGCCTCGGATATCTCCTCGCAGCGGGCCATACGCCACCAAGGCCAGGGGCAATGCGGCAATCAGGGCCAATTTCCAAGAAAACGCCCAGCCGTTCAGCAAAATAACGGCGATCAAGACAGCCCAGCCGATTCGCGCGGCCCATAAAAACCCAGTCACTTTATTCATTGTGTCGCCTTGATCAGTTTGGCCAATCGAATGCCCAGATTTCGGGCCAGTTCCAGCTCATGTGGGTGCGGCTTCTGTTGGCCATTTTCAACCACTGTTGGGCCATACGGGGTGCCGCCGCCGGTATTGGCCGCCAGGCCCGCTTCGGTGTAGGGGATGCCGGTGACCAGCATACCGTGATGCAACAGCGGGATAGCCATGTTCAGCAGCACCGCTTCGTTGCCGCCGTGCAGGCTACTGGACGCGCCGAACAAGCCTGCGGGCTTGTCGACCATGGCACCGGACAGCCACAAGTCCGAGGTGGTCTCGAAAAATGCTTTCATGTGGCTGGACATGCCGCCAAAGCGAGCCGGGCTGCCCAAGGCCAAGCCGCCACAGGCCCTCAGCTCGTCCTTGGTGACGGTCAGGTAGTCGGACTCGCGCCCCAAATCCGGGCTGCGCAGCCAGGCTTCGATCCCCTGGGATTCGCAGCCAGCGGCAATTTCCTCGGCCAGTCGGGCCACATGCCCGGTTGAGGAATGAAAAAGTACCAGTAGTGATGACATGCTTATCCCGGATACCAATAACGATCCCATGCACTCATGACTTTCTCGGGATACTGACGTTGACCATAGCTACCGTTGTAGCGAGCCAGCGCCGGCCCCCAGCGTCCTGATTCACGGTCTAAATAGTGTTTAAGGATGGTACAGCCAAAGCGCACGTTTGTATCGATATCAAACAGGTTGGCCTGGGCCTGGCCGATTTCTTGTTTCCAAAACGGCATGATTTGCATCAGCCCTTGGGCGCCAGCCGAGCTGACCGCAAATCGTCGGAAGTGGGATTCCACATGCATGACACTTAACACCATTTCAGGTGGCAGGGCAGCGGCCGATGCGTGCCGGTGAACCGCGCTTAGGATGGCCAGGCGTTCCCGGGCATTGGAATTAAAGGCCGCCATGCGGTTGGACATCAGGGTCAACCACACCTGGGCCGCAAAATGGTCATCAAAGCTGTCAGCCGCCAGGGCGGCTTGCAGTTTGTGTTTTAGCGCAGGGTCGGGGCTAGATGCCACCGACCCCGTGGGGATCCAGTAGAGGCTAGCCGCCCACGCGATCAAGGATCGCCGATTCATCAAGCATCTCGTTATCAGGCTGTGCACGATGCTTGTATTCTAGTTGCCCTGCAGCCAAACCTTTGGAGCTGATGACTACCCTATGGGGTATGCCGATCAGGTCCATATCCGCGAACCGGGGGCCAGGCCCCATGTCCCGATCGTCCAGCAAGACATCGACGCCACGGGCCTGAAGCGCTTGATACAGGGCCTCGGCTTTGGCCGTGACCGCCGGGTCCTTCTTGCCGCCGATTGGCACGATGCAGGCATCAAAGGGCGCAATGCTGGCGGGCCAGATAATGCCGCGGTCGTCATGGTTTTGCTCGATAGCGGCGGCCACGACGCGGGTCACGCCGATGCCGTAACAGCCCATGTACATGGGTTTGGACTTGCCGTTCTCGTCCAGCATCACGCAATTCATGGCTTCGCTATATTTGGTGCCCAACTGGAAGATATGGCCCACTTCAATGCCCCGTCGAATCTCGAGGGTTCCTTGGCCGCAGGGTGACGGATCCCCGGCCACGACTTCGCGCAGGTCCCGGACCTCGGGTTCCGGCAGGTCCCGTCCCCAGTTGACGTTGAAATAGTGGAAGTCGTCCTGGTTGGCACCCACGGCAAAGTTGGCGCACATTGCGGCACTGCGATCCACCAAGGTCGCAAGCGGCATGTTGACGCAGCCTAGCGAGCCAAAGCCGGCCCCCACCGCCGCGCGAACCGTGGCGTCGTCTGCCATGCGTAGAGGGCTTTCGACCTCGGGCATTTTCTCGGCTTTGATCTCGTTTAAGGTATGGTCACCGCGCACGACTAGGGCGACCAGGGTGCCTTCCTCGGCGCCGTGAACGATCAAGGTTTTCAAGGTTTGTTCGACCGGCACCGCGTGCTTGTCCACCAACGCCTCGATGGTTTTGGTGTCCGGCGTAGGGCGTTTCTCCATGGCTGCGCCGGGTTCGCCCCGGGTACTTTCTCGCGGCAGTGCCTCGGCGGCTTCGATGTTGGCCGCGTACTCAGATTGTGGGCACATGGCGATGGCGTCTTCACCGCTGTCGGCTAGCACGTGGAATTCCTGACTGCGGCTGCCGCCGATGGATCCACTGTCGGCATCGACCGCACGATAGCCCAGCGCCAAACGATCAAATACCGCGCAATAGGCGGTGTACATGGCGTTATACGAGCCGGCCAGACAGTCGGGGTCTTTGTTAAAGCTATAGGCGTCTTTCATGATGAACTCTCGAGAGCGCATGACGCCAAAACGCGGGCGGCGTTCGTCACGGAATTTGGTCTGAATCTGGTACAGATTCATAGGCAGTTGCTTGTAGCTTTTGATTTCGTTGCGCGCGATGTCGGTGATCACTTCTTCGTGCGTCGGGCCTAGGCAGAAATCCCGGGCGTGGCGATCTTGAAAGCGCAGCAGTTCAGGTCCGAATTGTTCCCAACGGCCGCTTTCTTGCCACAACTCAGCCGGTTGAGCGCTGGGCATCAATACTTCCAAGGCGCCGGCCCGGTCCATTTCCTCGCGCACGATGTTTTCCACTTTGCGCAGCGTGCGAACCCCTAGCGGCAACCAGCTATACAGGCCGCTGGCCAACTGGCGAATCATGCCGGCCCGAAGCATCAGCTGGTGAGAGACGATCGCGGCGTCCTGAGGGGTTTCTTTGAGTGTTGGTATTAGCAATTGGCTAGCGCGCATGGGAATCCTCACTTGAATTGCGCGAAATTATACCGGCTATGGGGGAATTGTTCGTTGGTTTTTTACCTGCCCTGCGGGCGAGGCCCCGACCGTCGAGCGGGCCTAGGGCTCGATCTTGAACGGCAGCGCGCCCCGGGCGGCGTTCTGCCAGTCGTCGATGGCGCCTGCTTCCTGTTGCAAGAAGCGCTGAACGGCTGCCCGCAGTTGCGGATGGGCAATCCAATGACGACTGCGGGTTTTCACGGGTTCAAAGCCCCGGGGGATTTTGTGCTCGCCCTGGGCGCCGGGGTCAAAACACTGAATGCCTCGTTCGATCGCAAATTCGATGCCCTGGTAATAACAGGCCTCGAAATGCAAACAGTCCAATGGCTGGCCACCCCAATAGCGTCCGTACAGGTGGGTCGTGTCGAAAAACAGCAAGGCCGCACCTACCGGCTCGTCGTCCTGTTCGGCCAGCACCAGCAGCATCTGATCCCCAAGCTGGGCAAACAGCCGATCAAAGGTGTCTGAATTCAAATAACCCCGTTGGCCGCGCACGGCATAGGTTTGCTGGTAGTAGTGATAGAAATAGGCCCGTTCTTGGGGCCGAGTGTCAGAACCGAGAATGCGACGTAACTGGATGCCTTGGTCGCGGACAATGCGTCGCTCGCGTTTGATGGCTTTGCGACGTTTGCTGGTCATCGGGGCCAGATACGCATCAAAGTCATCGTAGCCATGATTGAACCAGTGATACTGCACGCCAAACCGGTCGTCACCCTCGATACTCAGCGCCATGTCTTGCTCGCCCGGGAACAGCAGATGCCACGAGCTGTAATGTTCGAGCAGTTGTTGTAGGTGATCTTGAATCTCTGGCCAAGTGTCAGTCTGGCCGAGCAGGCGGGGGCCAGTGGCGGGAGTAAAGGGTGCGGCACTCAGCAGCTTTGGATAGTAGCGACCGCCTGCGCGTTCAAAGGCATCCGCCCAGCTCCAGTCGAACACGTATTCGCCCCGGCTGTGATATTTCTCGAACAGCGGCAGGGCAGCGATGGGATGGCCATCGCGCTCAACAATTAAGTGTTTAGGAATCCAGCCCGTGGTGCTGCTGGTGGCTTGGCTGTCTTCCAGGGCCGCCAAAAATTCGTGGCGCAGAAAAGGGTAGTCCCCGGCCCAGGCATTCCAGGTGTTGGACGCGATCTGATGAATGCTGGTGAGTTCGCGAATCACTGGGGAGTCGCAGGCGTAGCATCCTTGGGGAAAAACTCGGCACCGGTCAGCTGCAACTCAAAGGTTTTGCCATCACGGGTGGCTTTGAGTGCGACCATCAAGTGCTCGCGACTGGGGTCGAACCACATATCCGTGTGGCTGTCCGCGTTTTTTCGGTACCGCAACTGAACGGCGCTAAGCGGGCCTGAGGCGGTGTCCAGGGTCTGAAGACCCAAATTCTCCATGGGGTAGGCTTTGATTTTGCCCCGATCTGCCAGGCTGACCTGCAGCGCGGTGCCTTGGCTTAGCGCCTGTCGCAGGGCCAGTTGCAGGGTCAGGGGGTCAAACACACCTTGTTGGATGTCCAGCGACAATTCGTCATCCATCTGAACTTCAAATTGATTCCAGTTGAAGCGGTATTGCTGTTCTTTGCCGCGGCCTAAAATTTGTGTCTTGCGGACGAATTCCAGTGGGAAAATGCGGCCAGTGGCGTCTTGCCGAAACCAACTGGTTTCCTCGATCGAGCCCAGGGATGCGTTGGCGGTCTGCTCGATTTTCCAAAGGTCTTCATCGGGGCTGAGTCGCTGGGAGGCCGTGCCCTTCAGCTTTATCCCTACGTCCCAGCTCATCTGGTAATCGGCTTGGTAGGGCGTCAGCGCACAGGCCCAACTCGATGTCAGGACCAGCATGGGGATCAATAGAGCCTTGCGGCACAGTGTCAGGGTCATAAATCGAGCCTAGCAGATTCCGAATCTGTGTCTCTAGCTTTTACTGGACTAAAACCGATTGAGATCGATTAATGGGCGATCGTCCAGGTAAGTTTGCCCATCTCGCAGAGCCAGACGTTGATCCAGCAGGGCATGGCAGACCGTGGGGTACACCTGATGTTCTTGCGCCAGTACTCGGCTCGCCAGGTCTGATGCGGTATCCCCCGGTTGGATGGGGACCCGGCGCTGGGCAATGATTGGGCCGCCATCCAGTTCCGCGGTGGCCCAATGGACACTGACACCGGCCTGGGTGTCACCGGCATCAATGGCCCGCTGATGCGTGTTCAGCCCCTTATATTTTGGCAGCAGGGATGGGTGAATATTCAGCATTTGTCCTTCAAATTCGCGCATAAAGGGCTCGCTTAATATGCGCATGAATCCGGCCATCACAATCCAATCCGGCTGGATCTGGCGGATCGTTTTTGCCAGCGCTTGGTCAAACTGTTCCCGGTCGGCGAACGACCTATGGTCGATCAAGTGATGCGGCACCTGAGCTGCCTCGGCACGGGCCAGACAGCCGGCGCCGGGCCGGTTGCAGATCAGCCCGACCAGGGATTCACGGATTCGCGCATCGTCTAGTAAGGCTTGGAAGTTTGAGCCGCTTCCGCTGGCCAGGGCTAGGATGCTCACGCCAGGGTGAGTTGTCCGGAATCGTTGAGCTCGCCAATTACCCAGGGTTCGGCATCCATGGCGCCCAACACGGCTAGTGCTTTGGCGCTGTCTGCGGCGCTGACCACGATGCACATGCCAACACCCAGGTTAAAGACCCGAGCCATCTCGTGATCGTCGACCTGGCCGGCCTGCTGTAACCAGTCAAAGACCGCGGGCATTTCCCAACTGCTGCGATCCAAATGGGCGCCGATGCCTTTGGGTAGCACGCGGGGTAGGTTTTCAATCAATCCGCCGCCGGTAATGTGTGACATGGCCTTGATGGTCAACTCGCGCATCAACACCAGGATCTCTTGGGCGTAAATTGTGGTCGGCGCCATCAAGTGATCGATCAAGGGTTTGCCATCCAGATCTTGGTTTAGATCGGCCTCAGAAACTTCGAGAATTTTGCGAATCAGCGAGTAGCCATTGGAGTGCGGACCCGAGGAGGGCAAGGCAATGACAACGTCGCCCGCTTCGCAGCGGGTGCCGTCAATGATCTGGCTTTCCTCGACGACGCCGACACAGAAACCGGCTAGGTCAAAATCGTCCCCGTCATACAGGCCCGGCATTTCGGCGGTTTCGCCCCCGGCCAAGGTGGCGCCGGATTGTTTGCATCCCTCGGCAATGCCGCTGATGACTCGCGTCGCTGCGTCGACATCCAGCCGCCCTGTGGCGTAGTAATCCAAGAAAATAAGCGGTTCCGCACCCAGCGTTAGGATGTCGTTAACGCACATGGCGACCAAATCGATGCCGATGCCGTCCAACTGATTGCTGTCCAATGCCAAGCGAAGTTTGGTGCCCACTCCGTCGGTGCCGCTGACCAATACCGGCTGGTCATAACCGGTGGGCAGGCGAGTCAAGGCGCCAAAGCCGCCAATACTGCCCAGCATTTCTGGGCGTCGGGTCGCTGCCGCCAGGGGGCCAACTCGTTTTACCAGCTCGTTCCCTGCATCAATGTCAACGCCCGCTGCGCGGTAGTCCAATCCCTTTGAGTCGCTCATTTCGTCCCCGGCCTTCGTGAAAGGTGCGCATTCTACCCTTGAGCCGCGTTAAGATGTAGCGCCAATTGAGAGGATTGTTGTTTGTTCAAGCTATTCCAGGGCGCGGGCTTGGCGCTTCTACTGTTGTTAGGCCAAGCGCATGGCCAGTCGCTATATCAGGTCTCGATCGCTCTGCCAGAGCAGGCGCAGGGCAGTGATCCCGCGATACAGACCCGCGCATTAACCACCGTGATCGAGCGTCTGATCGGTCAGCCGATCCTAAGCCCCGGCCCCTACGCGATGTTGCTCGAGCAGCCACAGCCTTGGATTCTGTCTTGGGGATTTCAGTCCGACCTAGACGAGATCAGTCGCGTCGCAACGTTAACCGTGGACCCTGAATTACGTCGCCAAGTCCAAGCATTGGGCGCGCCGGTTTGGACCCAACCGCGGCCGGCACAATGGTTATGGCTGTTGGTCGACCAAGGCCAGGGCCGTCAGCCGCTGACGGCGGATCCCTCGTCGGTTATTTGGCGTGCGTTGCAAGACCAGGCTGAGCGCTGGCAGTTGCCGGTCGCGGTCCCGGACTGGGACCAGGCCGATCGTGGTTTGGTTAACTTCAGCGAGTTGTGGGGCTTGTTTATGGACGGGGTAGAGCAGGCCGCGCCGCGCTACAGCGAAACTTTTAATGCCGGACGGGTCGTTCAGACCGGGCAAGGTTGGCAGGTCAGCATCAAAACCCAGGACGGTCGTCGTTTGGACCGTTCCTTTGCCTCGCCTGAAGCCCTGGCAGAAGGATTGTTTCAATGGTGGTTGCCCGAGTTGGTCAGCCAATATGCGATCTCGGGTATCGGCCAACAAGATCTGGCGGTGTACGGACTGACGCCCCGGGGGTATCAGGTCTTGATCGAGTATCTGCGTGCCCAGGATGCGATAGACCGAGCCCATGCGGTGTACTCCGATCCTGAGGTCACCGTCTTTCGTTTGCAGACCGGCGCTCGCGTCGAACAGTTGGAATCGCTCCTGGCGGGCCTGGACAACCTGGTCGCCGCCGATCCTGTAGAGACACCGATCGCCGTCCAGACGGCGGTGCGTTGGGTGCCGTGAAGCAGGGCGTCTTGAATCCATGGCCGCAGCCGGATACGCATTTGGCGGCGTTTGAACCGGGCGATAACCAACAGGTGCTCGACGCCATGGCGCAACATCAGTCGCTATGGATTCACGGGCCGGTTGGCTCGGGGCGGACCCATTTGGCACAGGCCCATGTCGCCAACGCCGGTGGGTTTTATCTGTCCCTGGCAGACAGCGTGCTGGTACCCGAAGTGCTGGAGGGACTCGAGCAGTTTTCGTTGCTGTATCTGGATGACATCGATTCTGTGGCCGGCGACCCCCGCTGGGAAGAGGCCTTGTTTGCCTTGTGGAACGCCTGCTTGGATGCCGGGACTCCGTTGGTGTGTTTGGCGCGTCGTCCCGTGGACGATGCCCAGTGGACAATCCCGGATCTGCGCTCGCGCATGGCTCAACTGCCCCAGTACTCATTAAAGCCGTTGCAAGAATCCCACCTTCGCTCGGCGTTGGAGCGTCGAGCGCGGCTGGTGGATTTGAAATTGCCCGACGAGGTCGTCAACTATTTATTGCGTCGTCACGCCCGTTCGATTGCCCAGCTTTCATCCTTGTTAGCGCAGCTAGAACGAGGCGCGTTACAGCTGCAACGACCCTTGACCGTGCCCCTGGTTCGCCAGATTCTAGGCTCGCAAGATTGACCCTTGGCGTCAGACAAAGACTACTGTATAAATATACAAAGACTGACAGATTAACCGCGCCAGATGCCTTAGCTTTCTGGTCTGGCCCACTTACGGAAGAACAGCATGAGCGACAACCGCAGCAAAGCACTAGACGCCGCCTTAACCCAGATCGAGCGCCAATTTGGCAAGGGCTCGATTATGCGCATGGGCGATGCCCCGATTGAAGCGATTCCATCGATTTCAACCGGCTCCTTGGGCCTGGACATTGCCTTGGGCATTGGTGGATTGCCGGTCGGTCGAATTGTAGAAATTTACGGCCCGGAAAGTTCCGGTAAGACCACGCTGACCCTGCAGGCCATTGCGGAATGCCAAAAAAATGGGGGCACTGCGGCCTTTATTGATGCCGAGCACGCCTTGGATCCTGAATACGCTGGAAAGTTGGGGGTCGACGTTGGCAGTTTGCTGGTGTCACAGCCGGACACCGGTGAGCACGCGCTTGAAATCACCGACATGCTGGTGCGCTCGGGCGGTGTTGATTTGCTGGTCGTGGATTCGGTTGCGGCCTTGACGCCCCGCGCAGAGATCGAAGGCGACATGGGTGACAGCCACGTTGGATTGCAGGCCCGTCTGATGAGCCAAGCCCTGCGTAAAATTACCGGCAACATCAAGCGTTCGAACTGCATGGTGATCTTTATCAACCAAATTCGTATGAAGATCGGTGTGATGTTTGGCTCGCCGGAAACCACCACTGGCGGTAACGCCTTGAAGTTTTACTCGTCGGTCCGTCTGGACATCCGCCGGATTGGTGCGATCAAAAACGGTGACGAAGTGGTGGGTAACGAAACTCGAGTCAAAGTGGTCAAGAACAAAGTGGCACCGCCGTTTCGCCAGGCCGAGTTCCAGATCATGTACGGCAAAGGGATTTACCGCATGGGCGAAGTGATCGACTGGGGGGTTAAAGAGGGCTTGGTAGACAAGTCGGGCGCCTGGTACAGCTACAAAGGCGATCGGATCGGCCAAGGCAAGGCAAATGCTTGCAACTACCTAGATGAACACTCCGAGATGGCCCAGGAAATCGAGGGTGAACTTCGCCGTCGTCTGTTGACCCGAAATCTAACGGCCGAAGACGAAGTGACCGAGGACCCGGCGGCCAGCGACGAGATCTAATCCAAGTCGTGCCGGCGATTCCTAGGCAACAGGCCTACCTGGCCGTTTATGTACTGCTCTGGCGCGATGGCCGTATTCTGGCCCTGCAGCGCCAGAATACAGGCTACATGGACGGTCTTTGGTGCCCGCCCGCGGGCGGAGTCGACCTAGGCGAATCGGTGGCACAATGCGCAGTACGAGAATGCGCCGAAGAGGTCGGCGTATCAATCGATCCCGACAGCCTGACCCTGTTGCATACGATGCACCGATTGACTCCCGAACGTTACGTCATCGATTTGTTTTTTCAGGCGGACTTCACCGGACAACCACTCAACGCCGAGCCGCACAAGGCAGCGGCTATTGAATGGGTCGACCCCTCCGGCGACTGGCCCTGGATGACCTACATTCCCCAAGCCTTTCAGCACATGCAAAACGGTTCGGCATTTTCACAGTTTGGATTTACCCAATAGGGCTGTTCGAGCATAGCCAAAACACACCCTGTCCGGTTATTTCGACTTGGTTTTGCGTCGCCTCGTTGGATGATCCGACCGCGGCGCCCAGGGCCAACTCCAGCCCGTCCAAGGGGTATTTCAATCCCGTGCTTTGATCGAACCGGCAGGGCGTAGCCGGTATCACACCGATGATTTCTCCCGGGGCATGTTGGCCTGCGTAGTGATCCTGACAGGCTCGGATGGATTGGTGCTGATCCAGCAGCCGAACATGGCTGGCGCCCATCAGGGCCGATAGGTTGGCCAGGCTGTGATCCCAGCGCCCCCCCAAAAAGCCCAACGCGTCAATTTGCGGGGCCTGAATCCGGGCCAAGGCTTTTTCAAAGTCGGTGGTTGATTGATCTTGGATCCGCGTCGAGCCGGCTGGCGCGACCGGCCCCCAA
>CALKMT010000113.1 GCA_938091715.1 uncultured Litorivicinus sp. | reverse complement strand
GCCATCATCGCGTCCAGTTGCGGGCGATAGCCGTGGACCAGGACGATTTTTAGCCCTAGCGAATGCAGCAGCGCGATGTCCGCAATCAGGCTGTCTGACGCGCCAATGGCCTCGCCGGGTAGCATAATGACGACCCGTTTTCCGCGATGGCTGTGAATGTAAGGGGCGATGGCCCGGAAATCCTGACTGTTCATCCCATCCATAGTCCGGATTCTGCGTGGCCGGGGCAAGTTTTCCGTATAGTTCGCGCATGATTGAGAACGAAATCAAGCTGTGTTGGCTCGGCCAGCCACCGCAATTGTCGGCCATTTTGGGTCCAGTGCTGGAGACCCGGACGCTGGTTAATACCTACTTTGATACCCCCAAGCGTGCCTTGGCGGCCCAGGGCTATGGACTTCGGCTGCGACAAAACGGCGCTGAAATCGAGCAAACCTTAAAGGGTCCCGCGCCACATCAGGATGGAATCGTGGTGCGTCAGGAATGGAATTGGCCGCGCTCGGAATTTTCTATCGATCCTTCGGTGTTGCCGGTTGCGGTCGATGCGTTGGAAGTCGTCTCGACCAACCGGGTCAGCCGCCAGGTGTGGGTGATCCAGGGCTGCGAGGTGGTGATGGATAAGGGCCAGGTACAGGTCGGCCAAGCGGTAAGTCCGATCGCCGAGATTGAAATTGAAGCGCTGGCATCCGATTGGTCCGGGGTGCAGGCCTTGGCCAAGCGTTTGGCCCAGGCATTTCCCTGCTACATCGGCTCGATCTCAAAGGCCGAGCGGGGGCACTTGCTGGCCGGCCGCGATAGCCCGGCCGATCAGAGCCCGCTGGATGGCTTAGGGCGCGCCCTGGATCCGATCAAGGGCCCGGACTGGGCACGGGCGGAATCCTGTGCGGCCCAGATTTCCCCGGCGGTACTCCAGCGCATTCAGGCCCGGGACGCCAATGTGGCGGCGTTGTGTCTCTAGCGGAAAGTTAATCGCCTTAAGACCCTAGGCCTGTCTCATCGTCAAATTGCCCAACTTGGTTGTATACACTATTGTGTCTATACAAAAACAGGTAACGAGGTCCCCTGCATGCGCGCAAAGGTCTTTCAGTCGGGAAACAGCCAAGCGGTACGCTTGCCCAAAGCCTTCCGCTTTGATGTGGCTGAGGTCGAGATATTTCGCCGGGGTGACGAGGTGGTGTTGCGCCCGCGAGTTGAAGACCTTGGGGTGGTCTTTGATCTGCTCACCAGCCTGCCCGAGGATATGTTTGACGATGGACGCCAAGATACTGTGCCGCAGGAACGGGAATCCTGGTAACGATGTACATGCTCGATACCAACATCTGTATCTACATCATGAAACGCAAGCCAATCTCGGTTCTGGAACGCTTGCGCACACTGGCGCCGGGATCGGTTTGCATGTCATTGGTGACCCTGGGCGAGCTCGAATACGGCGCGTTGCGCAGCAACAACCCAACAGGCGCGCTGTCGGTGCTTAAACGCCTGGGGGAGCACATTCCTGTCCTCGGTTTAGAGGCGTCGGTCGCCACTCACTACGCCCAGATCCGCGCCAATCTGGCTGTTCGTGGAACGCCGATAGGCAATAACGATTTATGGATTGCGGCCCATGCTCAGGCGACGGGCGCTACGTTGGTGACTAACAATCTGCGCGAATTCGAACGCGTCGAATCCCTAACGCTGCAGAACTGGGCCTAGGCGCCCCAAGGTCCAACCCGCCCAGCAAATCAGGATTTCTGGACCATACTTGGGTCATGCATGTGACCGACTTACCCCTGAATCCCGCGGACCTAATTGCTCGTTTGAGTGATCAAGGCCTGTTTGACAACGCCAGCCTGCGCCATGCCCTGCCTGGGCTGCCGCGACACCTGCCGTTGTTGCAGGCCTTGGGCCAGGCCGAGCTGACTGATCAGCAAGGACAGCCCTGGGACGAATCCAGATTCACCCGCTGGTATGCCCAACAGCGCGGCTGGGTATTCCATCGCATTGACCCACTGGAAACCGATGTGGCGGCGGTGACCCAGGTCATGAGTCTGGGCTTTGCCCAATCCCACGATATTTTGGCCGTCGACGTCAGCCCAGACGAAGTCTTGGTGGCGGTGGTCGATCCCGAGGACACCCGCTGGGTAGCGGGACTGGAGCAAGTCAGTAAACGCCGGGTACAGCGAGTGCTGTCCCCGCCCTCCGAGATTCGCAAACACCGCCAAGAGTTTTACAGCCTGTCCCAATCGATTGGCGCAGCGATCAAAAAAGGCGATGGCCATCGCCTGCGCGACCTAGAACAACTGTTGGATTTGTCCGAGGCGCGCCCCAGTGCCGACGACCAATCCATCGTCGAGGTGGTGGACTGGGTGTTGCGTTACGCCTTTGAGCAACGCGCCAGCGATATCCACGTCGAGCCCCGCCGGGACGAGGCCAATGTGCGCCTACGCATTGATGGCATTTTGCATTCGGTGTACCAAATGCCGGCCCAAATTGGCGCCGCCATGGTCAGCCGATTCAAAGCCTTGGGTCGCATGGACGTGGCGGAAAAACGTCAACCCCAGGACGGGCGATTAAAGACCCGCAGCCCCCAGGGCCGCGAGGTTGAGTTGCGCCTGTCGACCCTGCCGACGGCCTTTGGTGAAAAACTGGTGGCCCGTATTTTTGATCCCGAGGTCCTGCAAAAGGATTTCGCCGAGCTCGGCCTGACCGCCACGGACTTAGAGACCTGGCAGCGCATGACGGCGCGGCGCGAGGGCATTGTCTTGGTTACCGGGCCGACGGGTTCGGGCAAAACCACGACCCTGTATTCGACCCTGCGGGCCTTGGCT
>CALKMT010000112.1 GCA_938091715.1 uncultured Litorivicinus sp. | reverse complement strand
CTAGGGCCTAGCTGCCGTTTGGCAAGCTTTACTAAGGCCTACAGAAAACATAGGAATGAACCTATGTATTTGCCAAATTGAGAGGTACAGGTCGGGGTTCAATACGACCAAATTTTTGCTTGTGTGCCGCTCCGGCCACTGAGATGCTTCGCAAAAAGCGAGACCCAACACCGATGTCCAGAATTCCGTACCGTCCGTTGCCGGTCGACCAAAAGAGCGCCGCTGACGACCAAGCGAAGTTTGTAGAGCATCTGCTCACCCGGCGTACCGTTCGAGATTTCTCGTCCCAGCCAGTGGCGCCCGAGCTCATTGAACAGGCCGTGCGAGCCGCGACTCATGCACCCAGTGGTGCGAATAAACAGCCATGGCATTTTGCGGTGGTGACCGAGCCCACGCTAAAGCGCCGAATCCGAGAAGCGGCCGAGGAAGAGGAGCGGGCCTTTTACGCCGGCCGTGCTGGCGATGAATGGTTGCAGGACCTCAAAGTATTGGCGACGGATGATCAAAAGCCATTTCTAGAGACGGCACCGGTTTTGATTGCGATATTTCTAGAACGCTTTGGTTTGGACGATCAAGGTAACAAAACCAAAAACTATTACATGCCCGAGTCGGTCGGGATTGCCTGTGGTTTTCTGATCGCTGCCCTGCACCAAGCGGGTTTAGCCACGCTGACCCATACACCGAGTCCGATGGGCTTTCTAAACGAACTACTCGAGCGCCCAAAACGAGAGCGCCCGTATTTGCTATTAGTGGTGGGTTATCCCGCTGAGGATGCAACTGTGCCGGATCTTCAGCGCAAACCTTGGCGCGAAACCACCTCCTGGCGCTAGCCAAAACCCTCTCCCGAGGGTCACACTAGGGCTGGCGGCGAACGCAAATTAGCGTCGCATATTCAGCAATATCAGGGGCGTGTGTAATCTAACGTGCGCGCTCAAATTAACGCAGTTTTTGGAGTCGTGATGCGTCAGGAAATATTGGCGAGCTGGGCGTTGCTGGTCGGTATCGGACTGTTGTGTGTGGGCAACGGTTTGCAGGGCACCCTGTTGTCGGTACGAGCGGCGCTAGAGGGGTTTGAAACCTCGACCACGGGCATCGTCATGGCCGGTTATTTCGTTGGCATGTTGGGGGGCAGTTTGCTGACCCCCCGGCTGATTCAACGGGTCGGCCACGTCAAGGTCTTTGCTGCCTGTGCCTCGGTCGCGTCGGTCTCAATTCTGGTGCAATCGATCTTTATCGATCCTGTCGTCTGGTTTGGCATGCGCATTCTGACCGGCGCCTGTTTCGCAGGAATTTATGTGGTCTCAGAAAGCTGGCTGAACAACCAGGCCAGTAATGAAAACCGTGGCGCTTTGCTCTCCATTTACATGCTGATCGTGACCCTGGGGATGGGCAGTGGCCAGTTTTTGCTCAACGTCGCTGAACCCAGCACCGCTCAGTTGTTCATCCTGATTTCCGTCCTGGTGTCGGTGGCCAGCGTGCCAATTTTGTTGACCGCCAGGCCCGCGCCACGATTTGAAACCGCGGACAGCATGTCGATTATTGCGTTGTATCGAGAATCGTCTCTGGCGGTCACCGCCAACATGCTAACCGGGGCGGCCCACGGCACAATTTATGGATTGGGGGCTGTGTATGCCGTCAATTCAGGGTTTTCTACAGCCCAAGTGGCCAGTTTTATGGCGGCCTTTTCCGCGGGTGGCTTGCTGTCGCAGTGGCCGATCGGCTGGCTGTCGGATCGCTTGGGCCGCCGGGCTATTTTGCTGTGGCTGGCGGTCGCTTCTGCAGTGACGCCACTGGTGGTCATGTTTACCTCGCCAGAGCAATCGTATTTCTTGGTCTTGGTGGTATTGCTAGGCGGGGCCGTGATGCCGATGTATTCAATGTGTCTGGCTTATCTGAACGATCGTTTGGACCCCGAGAAAGTCGTCGCCGCGTCGGGTGCGATGATCGCCACCTCCGGCGTTGGGTTGACCTTAGGCCCCATCATTGTTGGTACCGCGATGTCATTGTTTGGCGATCGATGGTTCTTTGGTGGTATCGCCGTGATTTTCTGTGCGGTGGTGTTGGCAGTGCTCCGTTCACAGGCGGCCCGTGAAGTCACCGCAGAAGAAATCGAGAGCCAATCTCCGATCTTGCCGGCGGGTCCCATTGGTTCGCCTGTTGCGGCCTTTGTGGCCCCGGATGCCGAAGAGTACGCCGTGGCCCTGGCCGAGGATCAGCTTGAAGCCTTGGACGAGGCGGCTGCACTGGAAGAGGAAAGTGCCGCCGAAGCGGCTGCAGAGGACGCGGAAGCTGGCACACGAGCCGACCAAACCTCGAACTCAACGGATACCTGAGTCATGGGGGCCTGGGCAATCGCTGCCTGTTTTTGTTCGCTGGCAGACCAGTAATAGGGTGTCATGCATAGCAGATCGGACAGCTCAGGGCCCGCCAATTCAATGGTGAACTGGAGTGACTCCCGGGTGACGGTCTCGCCAATCTCGCCAAAGTCCGGCGGGGATGCACTGTGCGGCCGGACCTCGTCGTAGACCATCGCGGCTAGCTCTTTTAGGTGTCCCGCCAGGGGCGCCACCCATATCACCGGTGATCCAGGTTTCAGAACCCGGCAACATTCCGTCCAGTCCAGCGGCGAAAATACGCTAATGGCCCCATCAAAGGTGTCATCCTGGTAGGGCAGGCGATAGGCCGATCCGACCGCGTAGATCCCCTGCGCATCTGACTTTGCGGCCATCCGAACACCGTCCTTTGAAATGTCGACGCCGCTGGCGGCACCGATGGTGCGGGCGTAGTACCCCTCGCCACAGCCGATGTCGACAATCGATGTGGCGTCGGGCAAGCACTGGGTTAAGTGGTTCACGAGTGGCGCATAGTGGCCAGCCTCCAAGAACCGCCGACGTGCCTGCAGCATCTGCTTGTTGTCCCCTGGATCCATGCTTTTCTTGTGCTGCACGGGCAATAAATTCCAATAGCCCTCCTTGGCGCGATCGAAACTGTGGCCGTTTGGACAATAGGCGGTGGCAATAGCGGTCGGCAAAGCGAGATCGCAGATGGGGCACTTCAAATTCATGAGAAACAGAATACCATGGTAAAAATTCAGAACTTGCTACTTAGGCCCCGAATTATTGGGATTTAGTACGCATCAGGAATGTGAACAACATCACTCTTACCGCCTTAAATCGCCACTAAGGTTTCTTACATCCTAATGCGGGAGAGCGAAATGTTAGTGACACAAAAGATACCCAGTCTGTTCGTCGGTTGCACCGCCGAGGACATTGATCGTTTCAGTGACCAATTTGATCTCGGCCCCGTGATCGCCGTGGCAGATACCTATGAGGGTTATGACGTCATGATGACCCAGCCGGTGGATGCGGTGATCTATCGTGCGGCTTGGGATTGGGCGTCGGCGGATCAGTTTCGCCAAACCTTGCACGAAAAACCCTGGTGCCGCTATCGGCGCTTTTTGTCGGTCACCGACCACTGGGTCATGGCCGAGATTGAGGCCTAACCACACCCAGATGCGGGTAATGCGAAAATGATCGGCCTGCGCTAGTCTAAATCCCTTAACAAGGGGTGGGCTGTGTTAATTAATTGCGATCTGGGAGAGGGGTTCGGTGCGTGGCAGATGGCGCCTGACTTGGAGCTGTTGCCCCATATTCATCTGGCTAATTTGGCCTGCGGTTTTCATGCCGGCGATCCCAACATTATGCAACGGACCATTCAGGCCGGGATCACCCACGGCGTTCGTCTGGGTGCGCACGTTAGTTATCCTGACCTGGCCGGATTTGGGCGTCGGGCGATTCCTTCGACCACCGAAGAAGTGATCAATTGGTGCTTGTACCAATTCGGTTCACTTTACGCGATGGCACTGGCCAGCGGTGTCCGGGTGGAATACGTAAAACCTCACGGCGCGCTGTATCACCGACTTCATCAGGATCTCCATACCTTGCAGCAATTGTGTGCGTCGATGCGGCAATGGCCGGGTCATCCATCGATCATGTTGCTGGCCGGTCCGGCCGGTGCCAAGGCTCGAGCGGTGGCGGACCAAGAGGGCTTGCACGTCATCCGTGAAGCCTTTGTCGATCGTGCATACGAAGCAGATGGCCGATTACGTAGCCGTCAGTTGTCCGGCGCGGTATTGTCAGATTGGGATCAGATCGAGACTCAAGCCCGAGGGATACTGAACGGGCACCTGATATTGCACGACGGGGAAGGATTGGCGCTTGAAGCGGACACATTGTGCGTTCACAGTGATTCACCCGGGGCTGTGGGGATGCTCAGCCGGCTCAAGTCCTGGATTTAAGGGCCGGGTTAGCCCTTGGACGATGCGCTGGGATCCTAGGCCAGGCACCGTGGCAGAATAATAAAAGGAGATCGGCGATGAAATTTGCAGTCCTTGCCCTAATCACGATGACCGGATGTGCTCAATTACCCGAGCAAATCGCAAGCATTCATATCGACGAGGGCGACATTCAAGCAGCGTTAAAGACCCAGCTAATCGAGCAGGGCCCGATCACCTTGTCACAGTCCCCGGTCGCCGATTTGGCGGTGTCGGTCAAAGACATCCAAATCGATTTCATGGCCGCCGACGGGGGGCGTGTCAGCGCACGTTTGGACACCGAATTGACCACCAAGGTGCCATTTGTAGGGGCAATAAATACACGGTTGGCCCCGGCGATTTCCGGGGGGGTTGAGTTGCGTGAGCAAGCGATTTATCTGGTCAACCCACGGCTCGACTCCCTGGGGTATCAAGGGCCGTATGAACAAGCGGTAAAGCAAACCCTGGGAGACAACGGTGAACGCCTGACCGCGGCATTGGATCTGTATTTCTCAGAGCATCCGGTTTATCGACTTGACCAGCGGCCAAGCACTCAGTTGTTCGGCGCCTTAGTCACGCGACTGTCCGTTGACGATACCGGAGTTCGGTTGCTGCCCTGATGTGGATTGGCGGTCACCGGGGGTGCGGGGTCACGGATCGAACGGGCCGGGTTGGCGTGGCTCAGGAAAATTCTGCCCAAGCGCTGGCCCAGGCGTTTTCTCAGGGTGCTGACTTTGTCGAAGTGGATTGGGTGTGGGACGCTGACGGCGAGGGCTGGCTGTGCCACTCCATGCGATTGTCTGAACACATTGCCGATCCCCCGGCCGAATTCTTGGATCAATTGAGTTCAGCACAGGTGCAGCAACTGGTCGGCCTTGGGGGCCAACCCTTAATGTCGTTGTCTGCGCTGATCCAGATCTGGTCCGACCGCCGGGTCAACGTCGAAATCAAAGGGTTAAAAGGGATCGGGCGCGAACGCTGTTCGCCGCTTTCTCAGCGCTTGCCTGCTCAGTGGCCAAAGCGTTGGTGGTTTTCCAGTTTTGATCCGCTGGATTTGATCGAATTTCGAGCACGATGGCCGGCGGCGCAATTGGCGCTGTTATCCACCGAGGTGGGGGATCATGGGGCCATGTATGCAGATGGGTCGGGATGTTTGTCCGGCTCGCAAGCCATCGATTTCCTGGCCGATTTTCCCGACATCTGGTGGCACCCCGAGTTGACCGATCGCCCCAACTTCGATCGCACGCAGGTGGGCTGGTGCGCGTCGCCTGCCGCAGAGCAAGCGAATTCCTTAGACGGCTTAACCGGGTTGATTACAGATCGTCTGGATGCCTGGCGGCCAACAGAGTAAATTGCCGCATCTGTTGAGTGGGATGAGCGTTGGCAATGAAGTTACGAGCGCAGGAGTACGCAATTGTTGGCGATGGTCAGGCCTGGCGATGGTTCAGCGATCCTGTCGATAGAATCCAAGCCAAGGCTGATTTTTCCGACGCCGTCGATCGTATCCAGCAGGCCCGTCAGTCTGGCCCCGTGACCTTTGCCATTGACTACGAGGCATCGGTGGCGCTGGCCTATCCCGAGCTTCCCCAGAGCGGGTGTATTGACGCGATCCGATGGGGCTCCATGGAGACCCTCAGCCTAAGCCAGGTGCTATCGCGATTGCCTGAGCCCGCTACCGACTGGCATTGGTCCCTGGAGCTGGAGCCCCAGCAATGGGCAGAAAAGATTGCCCGGTTACGAGCCTACCTAGAGGCCGGGGATTGTTATCAGGGTAACTTGACGATTCGTGGGCAGGGCCAGTGCGCTCAGGGCGCCGCTCAGCTTTGGCATGCCTTGATGTTACGCCAACCCGTACCCTATGCCGCCCTGATGCCCTGGAACGGTGGCAGCGCCATCAGTCTGTCCCCTGAGCTTTTGTGGCACGTGCAGGGTGATCAGATTCACTGTCAGCCCATGAAGGGCACGGTGGGGCTGGGCGATACCCAGGCCGAGGCCCATGAATTGGCCCAGTGGTTGGCGGCGGACCCTAAAAATCGCGCTGAAAACTTGATGATCTTGGATCTGATCCGTAACGATTTGGGGCGCATTGCTGCACCGGGCAGCGTGTCGGTGCCGGAAAGCTTTCAAGTGCGTCAGTTTCAGACGCTCCAGCAAATGGTCTCGACGGTGCGGGCGCAGCTGACCGAGCACAATTTTGGCGCCTGGGTTCGAGCGTTGATGCCCTATGGCTCGATTACCGGCGCCCCAAAGAAACGCAGTGTTCAGGTGCTGGCCGAGTTAGAAGACTCGCCCCGGGGGCTGTACACCGGATCCTGCGGCTTTGTTACGCCGGATGAGTCGGTCGCAAACGTGGCCATTCGGACCGCGACGCTTTCGGATCAAGTGCTGAAATTTGGGGTTGGCGGCGGCATCACGGTGGATTCGGACGCGGCGGAGGAGTGGGCCGAAGTCCTGCTGAAAACGCGCTTTATCCAGCCTGCAACAGGGTTCTGAGCTCGCAGAAGGGCATTGGCCGAGCAAACAAGTAGCCCTGAATCCGGTCGCAGCCGATCTCGTTTAACATGTCCAGCTGTTGCTGGGTTTCGACCCCCTCGGCGACCACTTTCATGTTCAAGGCCCGGGCTAGACTGACGATGCTCTTGATGACTGTGGGTTGGTTGTTCGCGGCCTCCGATACGATGACCAGGCTGCGATCGATTTTAAGCTCATCAAATTGAATTTGCCCGATACGCGCCAGCGAAGACTGGCCAACCCCAAAATCATCAATGGCAATGCGAAATCCGTGCTGCTGCATCGAACGCAACAAACTGATGGCGCCAGCCAGTTGGGGCAGGCGCTGCTCGGTCAATTCCAACGTCAGCGAACTGCAGGGGAAATCATGCGAAGCGCAACGTTTGACAATTTTCTCGCAGAACGACTCGGTGACCAAATGTGGGGGCAAGTTGATCGACAAGTTTAAGGGGTGCATATCAAGGGTTTGCCAATCCCGGATGCCGGTTTCTAGGACGAATTCGGTCAAACGCTCGATCAGGCCATGGCGCTCGAAGGTGGGCAAGAATTCCAGCGGGCTAATCGAACCCAGCTCGGGGTGAGTCCAGCGAATCAGGGCCTCGGCGGACAGCGGGCGTTGAGCCGACAAGTCAATTTGCGGCTGGTAGTGAACCTCCAGCTCGCCCCGGGTAAAGGCATGCTCGCAGGAGCGCGCGATGATGGCTTGCCGGCGGTTACTTTCGACGATAGCACGATCAAACACCAAATAGGGTAAACCACGTTTTTCTGCACTGATGCAGGCCATTTCGGCATGCTGTGACAGGACTTCGATGGTTTTGCCATGCTCGGGGCCTAGGGCTACCCCCAGGGTGCACTCAATTTCGCTGGTGCCAAATTCCAGATGCGCGGGCTGGGCCAGCAACGAATAGGCCGTGTCAAACCATTCGGTCAAGTCGCCGGGTAGGGGGGTGCGCCAGTGAAACGCGTCATTACCCACCCGAGCGGCGGATTGGCCGTCACACAGCAACGCCAGTCGCCCCCCCATGGTTTGCAACACGATATCGCCACTGCGGGTGCCAAATTGTTCCGTGATCTTGGACAAGTTGGTGATGCGTACATAGGCCACCAGATAATGATCATGCGTCATGTCCGCCCGGTCCGAATACCAGGCAGAGCGGGTCATTAGTCCGCTGAGTGCATCGCGACCTTCGATCCACTTCAATTGGTTTTTTAGAAAGTGGATTTCGTCGCCGGCTGCGGTCAAAGAGGGCGGTAAGGCCAGCCACAAATTGTCCGCCAGCAAGCGGTAGCATTCCCAATGGCGAACGCGCACCTGCTGTTGTGCTCGGGACAGGCCATTTAGGACTGCAGCAGGAACAGTTAGATCGTCCGGCGCGTACAGCACCGTCTGGCTGTCACCATTGATTAAGGCCATACCCGACCGTTGGCAATTTGAAATAAGGCCTTGAATACTCATCCGCCAAGTATAGACGCTGAGCCGGTTACGCAAGGCCTCGTGCTTTGGACCATGCGACAGCCATCACAACGAAACTGAGGGTGAAGCCAATCGAGCACAGGCGAATCACGCCGGCACGGTCTGGCTGACGCAAAACCTGAGGGCGCACGGCCCCCACGACAAAGGCGATAAGCCACAAAGAGCAGGCGATGTATCCCAACCCTTCAACCGTTTCCCAAAGTTGCGTCATGCTCTCTTCTCTGCTCGTGACAACCAATACGCCAGCAACAAAACGATACCCAAGCCGGCGCCGCCGATCATCCACAGCCATTGGGTTAAGGTCAAACCGCTATTAGTCGGAGGCGTGACCTCGGCGACGCTTTGCGGCTCAACCACCACGGGATTGACGGGCTGCAGCGCCTCGGGTGCTTTGAATACCTCGACGGATTGAGTGGCACCGGTCTCCAATTGAATGGGGGCCTGGCCGGGAATCACCCGCACCGAGCGGCTGAGTTGGCGTTCGACAATGCCGTCCGAAGCGGTCACGACGATGGAATGTTGCCCCAGGTTTTCAAGCTCCAGCGGCGCGCTAAAGCGCTCCCCCTCTTGAGAGAAATCCAGTGCTTGTCGATTATCTTGAAAGACCAAAGACCCTTCCAGCGAGGTCTCGTTTTCTGGAGTTTGAGCAAACCGCACCACGACATTGGCGGGCTGCCCTAACTCCAAGGTTCCGGGTAACTCTTCGATTCGCAGTGACAATTCCGACTCGGCTAACACACGATCCACGGTGACATTCTGACTGGCTTGCCACTGGCCCTGTTCTGGGGCCTGAATTTGGTATAGCTGAAAGCCATCGGCCAATTGGTATTCCACATTGGGCGGCAACTGATCTGGGGTGATCTCCACACCGCTGGGAGATATCAAGGTCATCGGCTGGTCGGAGTCTAGGGAAATAATGGTTTGTTGGGTCACCGACGAATCCACCGTAAAGGCGTTTTCAGAGACCGGCAAACGATTGTCCTCCAAGGCCAATTCAAGGGCATCCAGAATGACCGGAATGAGCTCGGATGCACCCTGCAGTTGTGCCGACAAACCGCCGGTGGCCTGGGACAGGCGATTCAATAACGCCAGGTCCGCGTCCCCAGACAGAGCCAGTGTGTGGATGCGACACTGTTGAGCGGCGGCCTTCTGAGTCCAGAGTGATTCGATGCGCGCTCGGCTCTCTCGGATCTCGGCGGCGCCGGCGGCCAAATCAATCAGGCCGTCGGTGACCAAGATGACGTGGCATTGCTTGTCATCGAAGGTGGTCGGGGACAAGCCGTCGCTTAAAGCCGCTTCAATGTCGGTAAATTGATCCGAGCTTGAGATCGCCTGACTGGATTGGACCGTGGCCTGGCGCCACTGCTCGTCCACCTCGCCGTAGGGCACCAGCGATCGGCTGTTGGTGCCAAACAGCCATACGCCCGCTTGGCTGCTGGGGGGCAACAGGCGCGCGATTAACTCCGCGGCTGGCCGACGCAGTGCGTTGGGGTCGTTGGCTTTCATGCTGCCAGAAACGTCAATTAGCACCCGTAGATCGGTGGCTGACGCCCAGGTCGGGTGGGCCAACACACTGCTGGCGAATAATAGAAGAGCAATAAGTTTTTTCATCGTTATTCTTGTAGCGCTTTAATAGCCCTAAAGTACGCGAGCGCCTCTGGATTGGCTAGGGCTTCAGTGTTTGCGACCGGTTCGTCATGAACCACGGATCGGACTGCGAGTTCGACCAACTTGCCGCTGCGGGTTCTGGGCAATTCGGGCACCTGAACAATGCGCGCAGGCACATGGCGTGGTGTCGTGTGGGTGCGGATCTCCTGGCGGATCTGTTGTTGCAAATCCGCATCCAGCGAAACGCCAGGTTTGAGTACCACAAACAGCACCACCCGCACGTCGTCGTCCCAGCGTTGACCGATCGCCAGACACTCCAACACGGAATTAACCCGTTCGACCTGGCGATAAATCTCGGCGGTTCCGATCCGCACGCCGCCAGGATTCAAGGTGGCGTCTGACCGGCCGTGGATAATGTAGCCACCTTCGGGGGTGATTTCCGCAAAGTCACCGTGTGCCCAGATCCCGGCAAAGCGATCGAAATAGGCCGACTGATAACGTTTTCCCTCAGGGTCGTTCCAGAAACCGATCGGCATCGACGGGAACGCGGTGGCGCAGATCAGCTCGCCTTTGCCATCCCCGGCGCCCAGTGGCTGGCCTTGCTCATCCACGATCCTGACGTCCATGCCAAGGCCCGGTGCTTGGATCTGGCCGACATACACGGGGGCGGTGGGGTTCGAGAGCACGAAGCAACTCACGATGTCTGTGCCGCCGCTTATTGATCCCAATAGAACATCGGATTTCCACTCGCGGTAAACGTACTCAAAACTTTCATGTGCCAGTGGCGAGCCGGTGCTAAAAATGCCCCGCAAGGCATCAAATCCGCTGATCTGGCTGGGGTTCACTTCGGCTTTTTCCAGCGCCGCAATGTATTTCGCGCTGGTGCCAAATTGGGTAAAACCTTGCTCGGCTGCCAGTTGGACCAGGCTGTCGGCTTGGGGGTAAAAGGGCGAGCCGTCGTACAGCATCAAGGTAGCACCGCTGGCCAAGCCCGTGACCAGCCAATTCCACATCATCCAGCCCAGTGTGGTGTAGTAAAACAGCCGGTCACCCGGGCGGATATCGCCATGCAGTCGGTGCTCCTTCGTCAGTTGCACCAGCGTGCCACCAACGCTGTGGATAATGCACTTGGGGGCGCCAGTGGTACCGGATGAATACAGGATAAACAGCGGGTCGCGAAATCCGACCGGAACAAAGGTTGGGGCACAGAGATCCTGTAGCGTGTCACCGAGCAGAGTTGCTGGAACCTTTGATTGTTCCATGGATGGCGTGTCGCCGGCATAAGGCACACAGACCAAATGCTGAAGTCCCTGGATTTGTGTGCAGATTGACTGAATTTTGTCCCAAGCCCCGTGCACTTTTCCGTTGTAATGATAGTGATCGACACAGAACAGAACTTTCGGTTGGGTCTGCCCGAAGCGATCCAGAACCCCAGAGGTGCCAAAGTCTGGTGAGCAACTGGTCCAGATTGCGCCCAAGCTTGCGGTCGCCAACATCGCCAGAACCGCATCGCCCCCGTTGGGCAGGAAGCCCCCCACCACATCGCCGGCTCCGACTCCTTGGTCGGCTAACCAGCGGGCCAGCGAGCCCACCTGCAAACGCAACTCCTCTCGCGAGACCTCTCGGCGTTCGCCGTTCTCTTTGAATTCCACAAAGGCCGGCGCGCCCCAGTCTGAGCGCAAACAGTTCTCGGCAAAGTTCAGAGTCAGGTTGGGAAACCAGTCTTGGGATTGCATCGAGTCTGCCGCAGGCATAGCGGGTTGCAGGCTGCCTTGGTATTGAATGCCGCTAAATTCGATCCACTGGGTCCAAAAAAGCGCGGGATCTTGGATGCTGTGGCGGTGTAACGCACCAAAATCCGCCTGATTTGTGGCTTTACAAAATGCGTTTAAGCCAGTGTTTTCAATAGTTTCGGCGCTGGGGCGGTACAGTGGCGATGACATAGTGTCCCTTGTTTCTCAATTTTCGATGTTTTGATCTGGTACAGTTTGATGTTGCACTGCACACTTATTGAACACAACCCAAATCAGGAAGCATCCATGTTGTATCAAGCACAAGACGCGCTTATGCGGTGGTTGGCGCCCAGCAATTTTATGGTCTCTAGCCTGCGTAAGTCGATGGCGCATCCGTTTAGCCCGGCTCGTTACGTGCCTGGCTCGCGGTTGATGCGGGCTCAGCTTGAGTTGATCGAGCGACAAACGGCGAACTACCCCAAGCCTGCTTGGGACGTGGTGGACGCCGAGGGTCGTGCCGTTGCGGTCAAGACTCTGTTTGAAAAAGCCTATTGCGATTTGGTTGAGTTCTGCCCGGAGCAGCCAGTGGATGGGCCGTCTGTGTTGATCGTTGCGCCGTTATCCGGACACTGGGCCACCTTGCTGCGCGATACCGTGCAAACCTTTGCCGAGGACCACCGGGTTTTTGTCACCGATTGGAAGAATACCCGGGATGTCCCCCTGTCCGAGGGCGCATTCCACCTAGACGATTATGTGGACTACCTGTTGGACTTTATCCGCACGATCGAAGGCGACGTGCATGTGATCGCAGTCTGCCAACCCTCGGTGCCCGTTCTGATGACCGCTGCGGTGCAGGCCATGCGCGGTGAGGTGAAACAAGCCAGCACCATCACACTGATGGGCGGGCCGATAGACACCCGGCTTAGCCCGACCGAAGTGAACAACTACGCGGCCAACAAGGACTTGCGCTGGTTTGAAAAGAACGTCGTCAAGACGGTGCCCTGGCGCTATCCCGGGGCTGGGCAGCGGGTCTATCCCGGATTCATTCAATTAAGTGGCTTTATGGCAATGAACCTAAACAGTCACCTCAGCAAGCACTTTAAATTTTTTGAAGATCTGGTGACGGGTGACGGGGACAGCGCGGAAAAGCATCGCCAGTTTTACAACGAGTATTTGGCGGTCATGGATTTGCCGGCGGATTACTATTTGGAAACCCTAAAGGCGGTCTTTATTGAACACGAACTGCCCAAAGGCACCATGCAGTGGCGTGGCCAGGCCTTGGACTTTTCAGCGGTCACCCAACCGGCCTTGATGACGGTCGAGGGGGAATACGACGACATTACCGGGTTTGGCCAAACTCAGGCCGCCCATCAGGTATTAGCCGGCATTCCGGAACATCGCAAAACCCACTGGCTTCAGGCAGGCGTCGGTCATTACGGGATTTTCAACGGACGCCGCTTTCGTCAAATTATCGCGCCCAAAATCAAGGCGTTTATTCAACAACAGGCAACGCCGGTATAGGGTGAACAGCCCTTGCCCCCCCAGGCAAGGGCGGCGCAGTCTTAGATGCGCACCGTGACATAGCTGCCCGGTGCGGCCTGCAGTGTCTCGCTGGGCAATTCCCTTGCCGGCACTTGCTCGTCGCCTTGTTGCAACAACCATCCATTCCAGTGCGTCCACCAACTCCCTGGGTGGCTTTCAGCGGTTTGGTGCCAGTGCTCGGGTCCATGGCCCAGCTCGCCGTCGGTCCAATAGTTACGCTTGTTCTTGTGCGGAGGGTTGATCACCCCAGCGATGTGCCCACTGCCGCCCAGCACAAAGGTATTTTGACCGCCCAATAACTCCGTCCCGGTAAAGGTCGTTTTCCAGGGTGCGATGTGATCCTCAATCGCCGATAGGAAATAGGTCGGAATTTTGATTTTTGACAGATCAATCTTGTGACCGCAGCACTCGAGCTCGCCCGCTTGCAGGGCGTTATCCAAGTACATGCGACGGATGTACTGGCAATACATTTCTGCCGGCAAATTGGTCGGATCTGAGTTCCAGTACAGGATGTCAAACGGCGGCGGCGTCTTGCCCTTTAAATAGTTGTTGACCACGTACGACCAAATCAGGTCGTTGCTGCGCAGCATATTGAAACCTAGGGAAAGCGACTTGCCACTAAACAGGCCTTCTTGACGCAGGGCGGCTTCCCGCTTTTCGACCTCATCGGGGTCCAAAAATACCCCCAGTTGGCCGGGGTCACTGAAGTCCAGCAGGGTGGTCAGGAAAGTCGCACTGTCGACCCAACTCTTGCGTCGTTTCTGCAATACACCCAAAGCAGTCGCCAACAAGGTACCGCCAACACACCAACTGACCGCGTTGATCTTGTTTTCGCCACTGAATTCCCGCACCTGGCTGATAGCGGTGATGATGCCCTGATCCACATAG
>CALKMT010000111.1 GCA_938091715.1 uncultured Litorivicinus sp. | reverse complement strand
CGCCTCGCTGCGGGCTTGGGCCAGTTGTTCACGGAGCTGCTCTAGGCGTTGCTCAGTCGCCTGACGATCGTGCTCTAGGGCGCGCACCTGGGCATCGAATCCCTGCATCGCCTCTCGAGCCTGAGTCAGGGTCTGTTCAGCAGTAACCCGCTGGGCAATGGCCTGATTCAGCTGTTGTTGAATGTCCTGCGCATCCGCCCCCTCGTCCAGTTGCTGCTGGACGTCGGCCAGGGCGTCGGTAGCTTCTTCGACATCCTGTCGCCCACGAGATAGGCGCTCGCTCAAGGAATCCAGCCGAGCCTGCGCGGTCTGTAATTTCAAGGTCAGCGAGGACAGGCCGGTCTGGTGGTCCTCCCAATCGTCCCGCGCGGCATTCCACTGAGCTTCCAAGGTCTCGACTTCCTGGCCTGGATCGGGCAATGCGCTGAGCGCCTCGGTGGCCGCCTCTTTTGCCTCGATGGCGTCTTCCAAGGCCAGATGGGCAGATTCCGAGTCCTCTTCGATGGCCGCCATATCGGATTCAAATCGCTCTAACGACCGCTCAAATTCACTCATCAGACGCTGGCTGGCAGCCTGCTCGGACTGCATCCGGTCGATCTCGCGTTGGGTGTCATTGCAGCGCGTGTCCAACTCGACCAGCCGCTGTTTGAGCGCTCCAGGCGAGGCTGGCTGCTGGGACTGTAGGGTTTCCAGGTGATCAGACACGTGACTGCGTTGTCGCTCGGCCTCGGCCCGCTGGGCGGCCAGCTGAGGGGCCGGATCGACCTGTGGCGACAGGATCATCCAACCCCGACCGACCTTTTGGCCCTCGGGCAGGACCAGAAACTGCCCCGGCTGCAAGGATGACTGCTCGGCAATGGCTTGCTCCAAGGTGTCGACCAGCCGCCCCCCGGTTAACGCCAACAAGGACTGCCAATCCTGCGGCGCCTGAACAACAAACTGGCCGGCGGTGTGCGCGCTGTCCCAATCATCCAATCGATAGGCTTGAGTCAACGCCCCCAATGCAGACGAGAACGCCACGGCTTGCGCCTGGGGTACCGCCAGGTCGTCCAGCAGCCGTGGCAGACCCGGGATCGAGACCTCGGTGGACGAGGCCAGCGCCTGATCCAAGGTGCGCAATTCCGCATCGATCGCCTGGGCTTGGGACTGCGCATCCCGAAGCTCGGTTTGCCATGCCTGCTCGGCCTGTTCCGCCTGGGTTAACTGGGCCTGGACCTGGATCCGTTCCTCTTGGCACTGGGCCAATCCCTGGGTCAAGGCACTGGCATCGAAGGATTCCACCTCAGGTGCCACAGGACGATTGGCCGCCAAACGCTGGCGACGCGCTTGAATCTGCCCGACCTGACGCTCGGCCTGCTCCCGGTCTCGTTCGGCCAAACGCAGGGATTGTTCGACCTGGGACCGGGCTTGTTGATCGGCTTGCTGGGCCTGGCGAGCCTGGCGCCAAGTGTGTTCAGCCTGCTCCACACTAGCCTGCAGGCCCGCCCCGGCTGCCTGGGCCTCGGTCAATGCCTGTTGCCATTGAGTCACCTGCGCCTGTTGACGCTGAGATTCCTGGTCATCATTGGCCAGACTCTGTTGCGCACTCTGAAGCCGAGTCCGCGCCCGGGCTTGAGTTTGCTCGATGGCGCGCCGCTGGTCCTGCCAACTGCGCTGCTGTTGTTCCAGCCGCGTCACCTCGGCACCGGCAGAGTAATAATCGGCCTGCGCTTGTTCCAAGGCCTGCTGCCCCTCGTCAAAGGATTGCCGCTGGGCTTCGATTTGACCGGCCACCGACTCGCGATGCACCAGGGCATCATTGATCTGAGACTCGAACTCCCGCGCCTTGGCCGTCGCGGCGTCGATCAAGGATTGACTGCTGGCCCAACGGCGTCCCGCCAAGCGCACCTCGGCCTGGCGAATATCGGCGCTTAAGGTTTGAAATCGCTTGGCAGCCTCGGCCTGGCGCCTAAGGTGTTGCAACTGACGGTTCAGCTCTTCCTCAAGATCGCCCAAACGATCCAGGTTCTCTCGGGTGCGCTTTAGACGTGATTCGGTTTCCCGGCGCCGCTCTTTGTAGCGACTGACCCCAGCCGCCTCTTCGATATACGCTCGCAACTCTTCAGGCCGGGCCTCAATGAACCGGTTAATCATGCCCTGCTCAATGATCGCGTAGCTGCGCGGCCCCAGCCCCGTGCCTAGGAATAAATCCGTAATGTCCCGGCGTCGACAACGGGTCCCGTTGAGGTAATAAAAGGATTGGGCGTCCCGGGTAACTTCCCGGCGCACCGAAATTTCGCTGAACTTGCCGTACTCGCCCTGCAAACTTTGATCAGAGTTGTCGAATACCAGCTCGATGGATGCTTTGCCAACCGGTTGACGCTGGGTTGAGCCGTTGAAAATAACGTCGGTCATCGCACTGGCGCGCAGCGTTTTCGCACTGCCCTCGCCCATGACCCAGCGCACCGCATCAATAACATTCGACTTGCCACAGCCGTTGGGACCAACGACGGCGGTTAAGTTGCTGCGGAATACCACCTGGGTCGAGTCGACAAAGGATTTGAATCCCGCCAATTTGATGCTGGTCAGTCTCACGGATTGAACCTAAATGGCGATCGGACCAAGCTACCCTAAAGGGGCAGCCTGTCTCAAGACGTTACAGTTGTTGATCGATCACCAGAATGGCTTCGCCCTGCTCGGTGCTCACCGACCGAGCGACCCCTTGCCAATCCCCTGGAGCTGGCGCAACGCCCCCGGACAACGACACCCGAGCGACAATCTCGACCGCCCCTTGGGTGGGCAAACCGGCCATTGGCCCCATACGCATCTCGTTGGTTAAGACCAACTCCGTGGGCAGTTCCGAAAAATCGACCCGGGCCACCACCATCGGGGTGGGCTCGTCCTCAGAGATCCGTGCATAAACAAAGACCGGCGTTCCCGGCGCCACGTCAATACTAGGACGCGGAATGTTGAGCCGCACGCTGGGCCCTCCGATGCCCTGGGCCGAACGGGCAATCTGTAGCCCCTGAGCCACCGCCTGATAATCCGGCGACTGCGGCGGCAACAGCGTCAACAAACGGCTCCAGTAGCGCTCTGCGTCAGCAAAATTTCGCTGCTCGAAGGACGCAACTCCCAACACACCCAAGGCCATCGTGTTGTTTTCATCCAATCCTAGGGCGCGACCGGCCAGCGTGGCCGCGGCCGTCACTTGCTCGGCGTCAGAAAACAGCAGCGCCTGAGCTTCCGCAGCCATAAATTCTGGCAGCGCTTCGGCGTACAACTGATCCAGCTCGGCCCGCTCCCGGGCGTTACGATAGGCATGGTAGGCCTGATCCAATTCGCCGTTCTGCTCGAGCAATTGACCGAGGGAATAATACCGCTCGGGCAGCGCGTGGCGCTCAATTCCGGCCTGCATGACCGCGATCGCCGCGGCCAGGCTGTCCGCCTGATCTAAGGACTGTTGCAACAACTGGTTGTCCTGGGTGCGCTGCACGGCCAACAAGCCGCCGTGTTGCTGGTAGCCCACCAAGGCAGTCACACAAATCAAGGCGATGGATACCAAGAACCCCATCCCCCGGGGGCCGAGTTGCGAGGCCCGAGTTTGTCCTCCGGCATCCGCCAAAACACCCGCCCGGAGACGCTCCATTTCGCGCTCTCGCTCTTGGGGGTCAATGTCAGTACTGCCGGCCAGGGTTTGGGCACGACCGCGCCATATCGCTAATGCGGACTCTTT